>NZ_KB898894.1:0-205031 GCF_000377925.1 Thioalkalivibrio sp. AKL12 | reverse complement strand
GAACTGAGCTTCATCCAGCCGGGCAAACCGATGCAGAACGGCTTCATCGAACGGTTCAACGGCAGCTACCGCCGCGGGGTCCTGGACCTCTACGTCTTCCGAACGCTGACCGAAGTCCGGGAACACACCGAGCAGTGGCTGCAGGACTACAACGAAACCATCCCTCACGACGCGCTGGGGGACCTGACGCCGGTCGAATACCGGCAGTTACACACCCCGGAAACCTCTAGTTATGCGTGGACCTAATCCGGGGAAGTCGACACCGGCTCTCCGCTGCGCTGCGGCCGGGATGACGATGAGGGGGAGCGTCTAGCCGTACAGGCGTTGCGAAAAGCACTCGGAATCGCTACGAACCTTTTGTCATCCCGGAAGCTGCGGAGCAGTTATCCGGGATCTTCGCGGTGTGGGCTGCCCGTACGTTGGGGTGAATCTGGCGTGGGGAGATCCCGGCTCTCCGCTGCGCTGCGGCCGGGATGACGGGTTGGGATGTCGCTGTGGCGAGGAGGACAAGTCCGGGGGTTCTAGTGAGCGTATAAGCCGACGTGCTATCGACTTATGTCATCCCGGAAACCGCGCAGCGGTTATCCGGGATCCCCGTCGTTCGGGGTGGCGTAGATGTCGGGGCGTTCCTACGTGGGGAGATCCCGGCTCTTCGCTGCGCTACGGCCGGGATGACGGGTTGAGCGGGTGCCCTGCCAACTTCGAGTCTGCCACTAAGCGAATCGGCTAGAAGAGGTTGTCATAGAGGTCTCTCCAGGTGGGGTTTTCTGTTTCGACAAGGTCGATCTTCCAGGGGCGTCGCCAGCGTTTGATCTGCTTTTCGCGGCGGATGGCTTCGTCCATGGAGTAGTGTTGTTCGAACCAGACGAGGCGGTGGAGCTTGTAGCGGCGGGTGAAGCCGGGTACGAGGTCGTCGCGGTGTTGGGCGATGCGGCTGGGGAGGTTGCTGGTGACCCCGGTGTACAGGGTGCCTTCTCGCCGGTTGGTCAGGATGTAGACCGCCGGGTGCTTTTCCATGGTTCGCGTCCTTGCGAGGCCAGGTGTTGAGTTTGCCATGGATGTTGCGGTGGTCGCGCGTTCACCGCGTTTCGGGTGCCCTTGATGCGTGGGAGGCACAAGGGATTCCTCTGACTCCTACTCGTCATCCCGGAAACCGCGGAGCGGTTATCCGGGATCTCTGTGGCGCGGTGCGCCCGCGCGTTGGGGCGTGTCCGGCGTGGGAGATCCCGGCTCTTCGCTGCGCTACGGCCGGGATGACGGGGAGCGCACGTTGTGCCGGGATGACGGGAAGGGGCGGCGATGTACGGTCTGGTTGACGAGATGCGGTCAGGGGTTTGGGGGTAGGCGGCGGACGGTTTGGACGCTGCTGAGGGATTGGAGGCGGTCGAAGAGGTGGCTGAGTTCGCCGAGGTCGCTGAATTCGGCTTCCAGTTCCATGCGCACACTGCGGTCTTCGCGGTTGGTTTCGGTGTTTACGCGCAGGAGGTTGATGCCGCATTCGGAGAAGGCGTTGCCGACTTCGCCCAGCAGGCCGGGGCGGTCGTGGGCATCCACCTCCAGGGTGATCGCCTCGCGTTCGGGCTCTTCGCCCCAGGAGACGGGGATCAGGCGGCCGCGTTTGTCTTCCGGCATGTGCAGGATGTTCACGCAGTCGCTGCGGTGCACGGAGACGCCGGCGCCGCGGGTGATGAAGCCGATGATCGGATCCCCGGTCTGCGGATTGCAGCACTGGGCGCGCGTGGTGAGCAGCCCGCCGACGCCGCGGATTCGGATGTCGTCCGGTTTGGCTTCGCCCTCGTGGCGGCGCGGCCGCTGGGGCGCAGGGGTGGTGGCCGGCGGTTCCCCGGTGCGGGCGTCGCGCAGCTGGTGGGAGATGCGTCCGGCGATCTGGGCGGTGGTGACATCCCCCGCGCCCAGGGCAATCAGGAGTTCGTCGAAGGTCTGATACTTCATTGCCTCGGCCAGCGCGCGGCGGTCGAGGTTGTGGCCGCAGCCGAGGCGCTGGCATTCGCGATCGAACAGGTGCTTGCCGGTCGCCAGGTGTTCGTCCTGGTGCTGCTGACGAAACCAGGTGCGGACCTTGGAGCGCGCCCGGGCGGTGTTGAGATAGCCCAGCGCGGGGCTCAGCCAGTCGCGGCTGGGTCCGCCTTCGCGGGTGGTCAGGATCTCCACGCGCTCGCCGGACTTCAGTTTGTAGGTGAGCGGGACGATATGGCCGTCGACCTTGGCGCCGCGGCAGCGGTGACCGACCTCGGTGTGGACGGCGTAGGCGAAGTCCAGCGGAGTCGCGCCCTGGGACAGGTCCAGCACCTCGCCCTGGGGTGTGAGCACGAACACGCGTTGGTGCAGCGGTTCGCTCTGGATCTCGTCGAGCAGGTTCTGGTCGTTGTTGTCGGCGGCCTCCAGCAGCTGCCGCAGGCTGTTGATGGCGCGGTTGAGCGCCTGATCCTCGCGCCCGCCTTCCTTGTAGCGCCAGTGCGCGGCGACCCCCAGCTCGGCGAAGTCGTCCATCTCGCGGGTGCGGATCTGCACCTCCACGACCTTGCCCTCCGGTCCGACCACGGCGGTGTGCAGGGACTGGTAGCCGTTGTCCTTGGGGTTGGCGATGTAGTCGTCGAACTCGCTGGGCAGGTGGCGCCAGTCGTTGTGGACGATGCCGAGCACGGTGTAGCAGGTGGCCAGCTGGTCGACGATCACGCGGGTGGCGCGCAGATCGTACAGCTCCGACAGCGAGGTGCGCTTGCGCTGCATCTTTTTCCAGATGCTGTAGATGTGCTTCGGCCGGCCGAAGACCCGGGCCTCGATGCCGTCTGCCTGCAGGCGTGTCTTCAGTGTCTGGGCGAACTCTTCGACGTAGGATTCTCTTTCCGTGCGGTTTTCTTCGAGGCCCACGGCGATGTCGCGGTAGGTTTCGGGTTCCAGGATGCGCAGGGCGAGGTCTTCCATCTCCCACTTGAGCTGGCCCACCCCGAGACGGTTGGCCAGCGGTGCGATGACGTCGAGGGTCTCCTGGGCGAGGATGCGGGCGCCTTCGTCCGGCTCGCGGACCAGCAGGCGCAGGTGCTGGACGCGGAACGCCAGCTTGATCAGCACGGCGCGCACGTCGTCCACCATGGCCATCAGCATGCGGCGCAGGCGCTCGGCCTGTTCCGGACGCCCGGCCGGGGCCTCGAAGCGGCGGCGGACCAGCGCCGCGACGTTGGTGGTCAGCCGGGCCACCGCGGCACCAAAGCGCTGCTCGAGCTCGGCCGGCTTGAGCAGGTCCGCCAGATACACGGGTACCAGCAAGGTCGCGATCAGCGTCTGCCGGTCGACGTTGAGATGGCGCAGGATCTCCGCCACGTCCAGTGGATGCGATTCGAGCCCGGCGGTATCGACGGCCTCCAGTGCTTGATCCAGTGCCTCGGCCAGCTGCAGGCCGGTGGCGTCGTCCAGGGGCTGGCTGCCCGCAAAATGGCGCAGCAACGCGTCGCGGTCGAGCCCCTGCAGATCGGTATTGGTCAGCAGCGAATGGCGCATGGAGGCAATCGTCGAAACAGAGCGAGAGCCCTATTGTACGGGAGCGCAGAAGGTGGCGAGAGGCTTGCGAACGGGAGTAACCGGGATCAGGATCGGGATATGGCCAACTTGTTCAAGATCCTGCTGCTCGTGGGGCTGGGCTATGTCCTGGTAACTGCGCTCATCTTCGTGACTCAGGATCGTCTGATCTATCTGCCGTCCAGCACGGTGACCAGCACGCCGGAGCGCATCGGGCTGGACTACGAGGATGTCGAGCTGGTTACCGAGGATGGGGTGCGGATTCATGGCTGGTTCGTGCCGGGCCCGGAGGGCGACACGCCCGTGTTGCTCTTCCTGCATGGCAATGCCGGAAACATCGGTCACCGGTTGCATTCCCTACGGCAGTTCCACGAGCTGGGACTGGCCGTGCTGATTATCGATTACCGCGGCTACGGGCGGAGTGCGGGGCGCCCGGACGAGGCCGGCACCTATGCGGATGCCCGCGCCGCCTGGCAGTACCTGATTGATGAGCGTTCGGTTTCGCCAGAGGAGATCGTGCTGTTTGGCCGGTCGTTGGGGGCGGCGGTCGCGGCGGAACTGGCAACGGGGGTGGAGCCGGGGGCGGTGATCCTGGAGTCCGCCTTTACCTCGGCTGCGGATCTGGGGGCGCGGCATTACCCCTGGCTCCCGGTGCGGGCGCTGCTGCGGCACCAATACGACACCCTGGGCAGGATGGGCGCGATCTCCGCGCCCATCCTGCTGGCTCATAGTGCCGAAGACGAGATCGTGCCATTCGAGCATGCCAAACGCCTGCGGGCCGCCGCTACGAACGCGCGAGTGCTGGAGATGGAGGGTGGCCACAACGACGCCTTCCTGACCACGGGGGAAGACTACACGGAGGGCCTGCGGGCGTTCCTCCGCGATGCGGGTGTGGCGGTCTACGGCCCTCAATGACGAGCGGACAAAGAGACCGGATGGGGCAGGTCGAGGGGAGAACCCGTGTTTCCATCGTGGGAGATTGGTAGACTCCGCGGCTGTTTTGGTTGGAATGGATCTCCCTGGCGTCCGGAATGAGCGAATCTGCCGCAAAAGCCCCCCTGACGGTTACCTACTGTCGTGATGAGCAGCCGGAATGCGCGTCGGCGCCGGTGGTGATCCGCTATGGCGGGGCGAGCGGTGTGGAATGCGAGCCCGGGCGTCTGGAGATCCGCGTGGGGCTGGAGCCCCTGGGCGACGAGTCGGACTGGGCGGAATGCTGGTCGCTGCCGGACGGCGCCGAGGGCGAGACCGGGGTGGAAGGCTCGCTGAGCTACCTTCGCCACAAGGATTGCCTGATCGGTTGCTGGATTCAGCCGCTGGATGCCGCAGGCGACCCGGACCCCCTGACCGAGCGCGCGTACCGCGAGATCCTGGATGGCTGCCGTGCGCTGGGTTTCGAGCACCTGGTGCGGGTGTGGAACTATCTTCCCGCGATCAATGACCCGGTCGCCGGCCAGGAGCGCTATCGTGGCTTCTGCAGCGGGCGGGCGCGGGTGTTCGAGGCATTGCCGGAGTACGAACAGTTCCTGCCGGCGGCGACGGCGATTGGCACTCATTCCGACGGCTTGCTGATCTATTTCATTGCCACTCGCGAGGCGGCCGCGCGTATCGAGAATCCGCGCCAGGTCAGCGCGTATCACTACCCGCCTCAGTACGGGCCGCGCAGCCCTTCATTTGCCCGGGCGAGTCTGTGGCAGTCGGGGCCGGAATCGGCCGAGCTGTTTATCTCGGGCACCGCCAGTATTGTTGGCCATGAAAGCCGGCATGTTGGCGATCTCGAGGCGCAGATCGACGAAAGCCTGCGCAATGTCGGTGTGCTGCTGGAACAGGCCGCCACGGATCACCCGGTTCGGGTGGAGAGGCCGCGCGACCTGTCGCTGCTCAAGGTGTACCTGCGCCATGCGGCCGATGCGTCGGCCGCGGAACGTCACTTGCGCTCGCGCCTTGGTCACGATGTGCCGTGCCTGTTGCTGCACGGGGATATCTGCCGCGAGGAGTTGCTGGTGGAGATCGAGGGACTTTATTCGGAGCGTCTGACCACGACGTTCGCGACACCATGAAGGATTGATGCCGGGCCGGTCAGGCCGCCGACTTGCGGTGGCGCCGGTCCCTTGCCTGGGGAGTACACGCAATGCAGCCAACCACCAAGAAGCCACACCCGGTCCTGAAGGACTACTACGGGGATGAAGCCAGCCGGCGCGCCTACGTCGACGACCTGTTCGACCGGACTGCCCCGTATTACGACCGAATCCTGCGGGTCGGCTTCTTCGGCACCGGGCAGTCGTATCGCCGGTTTGTCCTGAAACAATCCGGTCTGGAGGCCGGCATGGAGGTGCTGGATGTGGCCACCGGCACCGGCCCGGTGGCGGAGGAGATCCGCAAGGTGGTGGGCGATGATCACCTGACCTGCGTGGACCCGAGCCGCGGCATGATGGATGTGGCCCGAACCAAGATGGAAGCCACGTTCGTGCAGAGCCTGGGCGAACAAATGCCCTTGCGCGACCAGCAGTACGACCGTTTGTACATGGGGTATGGGCTTCGCCATGTGCGCGACCTGCACGAGTTGTTCAGCGAGTACTTCCGCGTGCTGAAGCCGGGCGGGCGCTGCACCATTCTCGAGGTCTCGCGGCCACGTACGAAGTTCCAGTTTAGCCTGGCGCGTTTCTATTTCCGCGATTTTGTGCCGTTCGTGGGCAAGGTGCTCACCCGCGACCCGGACGGGCAACTGCTGATGCGCTATTTCTGGGACACCATCGATCAGTGCGTCCCCCCGGAGGACATCATGGAAACCCTGCGATCGGTCGGTTTCGAAGACGTGCAGCGCAATGTCCAGCTCGGCGTCTTCAGCGCCTACATGGCGACGCGCCCGGCCGGGTAGGGTTTTTGGGCCGGTTGAAGGTCAAGGTGGCGCCCGGGAGCAAGCGCAACGCCATTGGCGGCTGGATGGGCGAGACCCTCAAGCTGCAGGTTCAGGCGCCGCCGGAGAAGGGCCGCGCGAACGAGGCCGTGGTGGCCTTGCTGGCCGCGGAACTGGGGTGTTCGAAGGCGGCCGTGCAGGTGGTGGCCGGTGCGACCTCGCGCAGCAAGACCGTGGTGGTCGAGGGCTGGTCCGAGGCCGAGTTGCACCGCGCGTTATCCTCATGACTCATACACTGTGACGGGGCCCAGTACCGGACGGCCCCCCTGCGAAGGGAACTACGGATGAACCGCCTGACCCTGACTCGACCGGATGACTGGCACCTGCACCTGCGCGATGGCGATGTGCTGGCGACGGTGCTGCCGGATACGGCGCGCCGCTTCCGCCGCGCCATCATCATGCCCAACCTGAAACCGCCGGTGACGACGGTGGAGGCCGCCGCCGAATACCGCGACCGCATCCTGGCGGCGCTGCCGGAAGAGGCGGACTTCGAGCCCCTGATGACGCTGTACCTGACCGAGGGCACGACACCGGGCATGATCGACGCGGCGAAGGCCTCCGGGTTCGTGCACGGGGTCAAGCTCTATCCCGCGGGTGCCACCACCAATGCGGCCAGTGGCGTGACCGATATCCGCCGCTGCTATCCGGTGTTCGAGGCGATGCAGCGGGTGGACCTGCCGTTGCTGATTCACGGCGAGGTGACCGATCCGGACGTGGACATCTTCGATCGCGAGGCGGTGTTTATCGAGCGCCACCTGGAGCCGCTGATCCGCGATTTTCCGGAGCTTCGGGTGGTGCTGGAACACATCACCACCGAGTCGGCCGTGCAGTTCATCCAGGACGGGCCGGCCAACGTCGGCTCCACGATCACGCCCCAGCACCTGCTGTACAACCGCAATGCGCTGTTCGCGGGCGGCATGCGGCCGCATCACTTCTGCCTGCCGATCCTGAAGCGCGAACGCCACCGCAAGGCGCTGCTCGAGGCGGCCACCAGTGGCCACCCGCGCTTCTTTTTGGGGACCGATAGCGCGCCGCATCCACGCCACGCGAAGGAGTCGGCGTGTGGCTGTGCCGGGATCTATTCCGCGCACGCGGCCATTGAGCTGTACGCGGAGGCCTTTGCCGCGGCGGGCGCACTGGACCGGCTGGAGGGCTTTGCCAGTCATTTTGGCCCCGATTTTTACAAACTGCCGCGCAATACCGACAAGCTGACGCTGGAGCGGTCCCCGTGGACCGTACCGGAGGCCGTACTGTTCGGGCATGATCCGGGTGTGCCCCTGCGCGCGGGCGAGACGATCGCCTGGCAGCTGGCGTAAAGCGGCCGGCGTGGCGAACGCTGTGACGCGCGAGCGGTCAGCAGGGTAGACGAGTACAGGACAAGACGAGGATGGAGACATGACCGAACCCAATGTGCAACGCGGGACCCTGTTGTTCTGGATGGCCATCAGCCTGGGGGTGGCGTTGCTGATCGTGGCGCTTGGGGTCGGGCTGGAGCCGGCCGGCGCGCCGATCCTGCGCGCGCCGCTTAGCTCGCCGGCGGCCGGTGCCCTGGGCTTTGGTCTGCTGATGGTCTGGGCCGCGTATGCCTATGCGCTGTCTGCCGGACGTGCCGCGGGCAGCCAGGAGATGGGGGTGGTGATCCTCAACCTTGGGCTCCCGGTGGCCCTGATCCTGCTGTGGCGTGCCGAACTGAACGCGCTGGCGTTCTTCGTCGCGTTGGGCTGGGCGCTGACCCTGGGTGGCATGGCCGTGCGTCTGTTCCGGCGCGAGGCCCTGGCCGGCGTGATGATGTTGCCGCTGATCGGGGTCAGCCTGACGGCGATCCTGCTGTCGCTGACGCTCTGGGTGCTGCCGGCCGCGACCGGCGGGGCCTGAGGCCGGATTCCTATCCCGCTGCCGGCGCCGCTCGACTGGTGTCCGGCTTCAGCGCTGGCGCGCGGCGGCAGTGATCGAAAAAGGCATTGGCATCCATGGGCCGGGCGAACAGGAACCCCTGAAAGAGCAAGTCACCGTGGGTGGTCAGCCAGCGGTACTGGGCCTCGGTCTCGACCCCCTCGGCGACCACCGCCAGACCGAATTGGCGTGCGATGTCGCAGATTGTGCGCACCATGGCCTGGTCGTCCGTGTCGTGGTCGACCTGGCGGACGAAGCTCCGGTCGATCTTGAGTTCGTCGAACGGAAGACGCTTCAGGTAGCTGAGCGAGGAAAAGCCGGTCCCGAAGTCGTCCATCGAGAAGCGCAGGCCCATTTGCCGCAAGGCCTGCATGATATGGATCACCCGGTCGGTATCCTCCGCCACCACGTGCTCGGTGATCTCGAGCGTGATGCGGTGGGCGTGTTCACGGCCCAGATAGCGGGTGATCAGGTCTTGCATGCGGTGGACGAAGTTCAGGTGCACCAGCTGGCGCGGGCTGATGTTGATTGCGAGCTGCTCCAGGGGGAACCCGGCGCGATCCCAGTCGCGCAAGGCCTGGAACGCCCGCGCGATCACCGCGTCGCCCAGTTCGCTGATATAGCCGGTCTGTTCGGCGATGGGGATAAACTCGGCGGGTGATACGGCGCCCAGCTCGGCGCTGTGCCAGCGAATCAGGGTCTCGGCGCTGCGGATCCGCCCAGTGGTATCCACCTGGGGCTGGAACAGGACCTCGATCTCGCGATTGTGCAACGCAAAGTGCAGGCAGCGCTCGATCTGCAGATGCCGCTCCACCGCCCGCGACAACTCGTCGCTGAAGACCACCACGCCGTCGCGCCCGCGGTCCTTCACTTCGTACATGGCGATATCGGCCTCGCGCACGAGCTGATGCGAGTCGACCGGCTGCGCGGGCTCGATCAGGCGGATCCCGATGCTCGCGCTCACGTGCAGGTGATGGTTGCGGATAATGTAGGGCGTCTTGACCACCTGAAGCAGCGAATGCGCCAGGCGGCGGGCGGCGCGCTCGCAGGTCTGGCGGTCTTCCTTGCCAGGGGCCACGATGACGAACTCGTCGCCGCCCAGGCGGGCGAGGTGGTGGCCCGGGGGCAGGGTGTTGGCGAAGTCGCGCGTCACGGACTTCAGCAATTCGTCGCCGATGTCGTGCCCCAGCAGGTCGTTGACCGTCTTGAAATGGTCCAGATCGATCAGCAGCAGGTACGAGTGCTGTCCGTGATGCTGCAGTACCTCGAGGCTTTGTTCGAGATGCTCGATGAAGGCGGCGCGATTGTTCAGTCCGGTCAGGGCATCGTGGGAGGCCTGATGGAAGCTGTTGCGGAGCAACCCGAAGCTGCTGTTGGCCGCGTAGAACAGGACCAGGGCAAGGGTGGCCGAGAACGCCGCCAGGACATAGCTGTACCAGTCCCCGATCAGCAGGAAGTATCCGGCCAGTGGCGCCATCATGGCGGGGATCAGCGGCCGGAAGACCCAGGGGGCCGGATAGAGCAACGCCGCAACCACCGTGGTGGCGCCGATCTGCGTGAAAATGGCGATGTAGTGGAGATTGTGCGAGTCCAGGCGCACAAAGATCAGAAAGATCGCGGTCCACAGCGCCAAGTAGAGATACAGGAAGAGGGTGAGGTGCAGCCGCCAGCGGAGCCGCTGCTCCGGTGACAAGGGCGCGCGGTGATAACGCCAGTACAGCTGCAGGCCCCAGAGCGATGCGGCAAACATCACGCTGTACCAGGCTGCAGCCGCGGTGAATGCCCCGTGCAGCGCACCCAGCAGGATGTACCCCAGGCCGGGGACCAGGGACAGCGCCACCAGCACTGGGATCTGGCGCGTCAGATAGGTGTCGAACTGGGGTTCGGCCTGCAATGCCTCGCGAGCCGGAACAAGCGCGCGTACGCTGGAAGCCGGTGGATTGTCTCGCGGGGTGAGTGCCATCGGGGTCCAGACGGGGATGGTTTGTGGAAGGGCTGGACGTTACGGTAAATCAGTCGGGGGCTCAACAGGCGCGGCCCGGCGCATGAACAACGGACTACGGGATGTTGCTGACCGAGTTACAGATCGAGGCCCGGCTGGCCGATGCGGCGCGCCGCGGGGAGTTCGATGACCTCCGGGGGGCGGGTCGACCCCTGGAACTGGATGATGACAGCGCGGTGCCGCAAGAGCTGCGCATGGCCTTCCGGGTGATGAAGAACGCCGGCTATGTCCCCGAGGCCGTGCAACTGCGAGGCGAGATCGCCTCCACGGAGGCGTTGCTGCAGGCGGCGGACGACGAGGCGGCGCGCCAGCAGGCGGCCAAGCGCCTGCGCTTGCTGCTCGACCGGCTGAACCGCAGCGATGCGGGTCGGGGCATGCTCTCCGAGTCCGGCTATTTCCGACAGCTGTGCGAGCGCATGGATGGCCCCAGCCAATGAAGCCGGTCCATGGACCGACCAAGGGCCGGGGCGCGACCATCGATCCCCATGCTCGCTTCGAGTCGACCCGGCACGAACCCTTCGACGACGGGTGGGTCGGTGATGGCGAGGCACCGGCGCCGCTGCGCACCGAGGTGATGGTCGAGCATCCGCGTAGCGTCCTGTCCTGGAATCAGTCCCCGGATGTGCCATTCGAGCTGTCCCTGAACCCTTATCGTGGCTGCGAGCACGGCTGTGCCTACTGCTTTGCGCGGCCGGCCCATGCCTATGTGGGCCTTTCGCCGGGGCTCGACTTCGAGAGCCGGCTGTTCGCCAAGGTCGGCGCGGCCGACTGCCTGCGGCGCGAACTGGCGCGACCGTCCCACCGGGTGACGCCTTTGGCGCTCGGGATCAACACCGATGCGTACCAGCCGATCGAACGTGAATGGCGGATCACGCGCGAGCTGCTGGAGGTGCTGGCCGAGACCGGGCACCCCGTATCCATTGTGACCAAGTCCGCACTGGTCGAGCGCGACCTGGATCTGCTGGGTCCGATGGCGGAGCGCGGACTGGTGCAGGTGGCGATCTCGGTGACGACCCTGGATCGCGGGCTGTCGCGACATCTGGAGCCGCGCGCGGCGGCCCCGCAACGGCGCTTGCAGACCGTGGAGCGGCTCACGGCGGCGGGTGTCCCCGTCAGCTTGCTGGTGGCGCCGTTGATCCCCGTGCTCACGGACGGGGAGCTGGAGGTCTTGCTGGATGCTGGGGCGTCGGCGGGCGCAGTGGCCGCCGGCTATGTGCTGCTCCGGCTCCCGCGTGAGGTGGCCCCACTGTTCGAGGACTGGTTGCGCACCCATCACCCGCTCAAGGCGGAGCACATACTGCAGCGCCTGCGCGAGGCGCATGGGGGCAAGCTCTACGATTCCACCTTCGGTCACCGTATGCGCGGGGCCGGGCCGTATGCGGAGCTGTTGCGGCAGCGCTTCCGGCTGGCGCGGCGCCGGGCGGGGCTGGCCGGACGTCTCGTGGAGCTGGACTGCAACCAGTTTGCCCCGCCCGCGCGCCCGCAGAAGACGCGGTCCGAAGGGCAGCTCGATCTCTTCTGACGCTCGGCGAATGGCGCCATTGTCCTGAGGATGCTTCTCCCGCAGACGGGGTGTTCTGGTTTACAGTGGCGCCAACACCACGACAGGGCGGACGATGCCGCAGAATCCAACCATGAGTACCAACGATGCGGCCTGGTGGGGGCGCCGGGGACTTGCATCGGGGCAACATGGACGCTGGTCCATCGGCCCCCTGGACCTCTGGCTGCTGCACGGCGAGCAGGAATGGCAGATGGTCCTGGAACGCCCGCGCGACCCCGCCGATGCCACACTGGCGATCGATGTTCCCTGCGCCGATGGGTTCCCTGCCGATGCGAACGACCTGCTGCGTTTTGCCGGATCCCCGGCGGATTCGGTACCGGAGCTGCGGGTGGCCCTGGCGGATCGGCCGATGGTCAGCCGGCCGCAAAACCCCTTCTATGTGCCGGCCCGTGGTCAGGTCACGCTTTATCTGAGTTCCCCGGCCTGGGTGCAGCTGCACCTGGGCGACGCCATGGTGCAGGAGTTTCCGGTCTATACGCCGTCCGATACCTGGTTCGGCCCGAATACCGTGAACGGGGAGCTCTGTTATGCCACTCGCACCCAGGCTCGCCTGGACCTGGCCGACGTGCCCATGCGCCCGCACCGCGTCATCACGCCGCTGACCATCGAGAACAAGGCTTCGGATGCCCTGTTCCTGGAACGCGTGAACCTGCCGGTGCCGCGCCTTCCGGTATTCGCAGACGAGCACCACCGGTTGTGGACCCCGGCAGTGCGCATGGAGCGCGAGGAAGATCGCGACATGGCAGACATGAAGATCGACTCCGGTCCTCCCGGTGTGGCCGGCGGGGCCCAGCGCATCGCCGAACCCCGCCAGGCCGGGGGGCGGCATTTGATGGTCAGGGCGTTCACCGCCCTGTTTCAGTAGGGAGCTTCCGGCGCGATGAATGAATGGCTGCAAACCGCTCAGACCTTTGTGACCAGCGAGGCCTTTCTCGCCGCCATCCGCGCCGCGGTCTACCTGCTGGTGGGCCTGCTGCTGGCGCGCCTGCTGTCGCGCGGTCTGGCGCGCGCGCTGGAGGACAAGCTCGACGCGCAGCAGGTCATGCTCACCCGCCGCATCAGCTTTTACTTGATCGTTCTGCTGGTGCTGGCCTCGGCGCTGCGCGAGCTGGGCTTCGATCTCACCGTGCTATTGGGCGCGGCCGGCATCCTGACGGTCGCGCTTGGCTTTGCATCGCAGACTTCGGCCTCGAACCTGATCTCGGGGCTGTTCCTGATTGGCGAACGCCCGTTCTCCGTCGGGGATGTCATCAAGGTCGGGGATGCCACAGGCGAGGTGCTGTCGATCGACCCGCTGTCGGTCAAGCTGCGCACCTTCGACAACCTGATGGTGCGCGTGCCCAACGAGACCCTGGTGAAGACGCAACTGACCAATCTCAGCCGCTTCCCCATCCGTCGTCTGGACATGCAAATCGGGGTGGGCTACCGGACTGATCTCAAGCAGTTGCGCGACGTGCTCATGGGCGTGGCCGAGCGCAATCCGGTCTGTCTGGAGGAGCCCAAGCCGCTGTTTATCTTCCTCGAGTACGGTGATTCCGCGCTGAAGATTCAGCTCTCGGTGTGGGCGCGGCGGGAGAAGTTCCTGGACCTGCGCAATTCCATGCACGAGGGTGTGAAGGCCGCGCTGGACGAGGCGGGGATTGATATCCCGTTCCCGCAGCGCACGCTGGGTGGCCTGGATGGAAGCCCGTTACCCGTGCGCATCGTCGACAACGTGCCGGAGGCCGAGGCTGAGGCCGAGGCTGAGACGGAAGCGTCCGCGCGCGACTGACCGGCAGGCCGCCGGAGCGGGGTTGGGGCGGCACTCAATCCAGGCGGAGATCCGCCCAGACCGGGTCGTGATCCGAGGCGCGCCAGGGCCCCGTGGCGGGCGCGCGACCGTCAAAGCCGAGGAAGCCGGGTTCGTCTGCATTGACCGACCAGGCCGCCCCGTCGTGCACGGCGTCGCGCAAGGCATCGGGACCCAGCAGGTAATCCAGCTGTCCGGCCCGGCCGCGAAAGACATAAGTATGGGCGGACGCTGGATCGTCATGCACCAGGTCCCGCTTGCCGGCCGCGGCCAGCGTTCGCACCGGGTCTTCGGCGGCGTAGGCGTTCAGGTCGCCGAGGATCAGTACGGGAACATTGGCAAACTCATTGCGTTGCTGTTCCCGGATCCATGTCACCAGACGTTCGGCCTGGGCCGTGCGCCGATCATTCCAGCAACCCTGGCCGCGGTCGATATCGCCCGCGTCGGGGCAACCGCTCTTCGCCTTGAAGTGCACCACCACGGCCCCGAAACGCTTGCCACTCCCGGGCTGCTGGAACCAGCCGAGCAATGGCGGACGATGATGCACGGCATCGCGATCGGCTGCGGACCCAACGAGTTGCAATCGGTCCGGCCGGTAGAGCAGGGCCACCTTGATCGCGTCGTCGCCCGGACCCGGGTGGGCAATGGCCGCATAGTCGCCGCGCGGCGGAGGGACTGCATTCAGTCGTTCGACAAGCTGCCGGCGCGCCGCTTCGGCGTTTTCCAGTTCGACCGCGCCCAGCAGGTCGGCGTCCAGCGTTTGCAGCAGGGCATCCAGCTTGGCCGTCTGGCGCTCGCGTTCCGGCCGGTTTTGTGCGCCGCGCTCGCCCAGCGTCACGAAGTCGTTCTCCAGATTGGCGGTGGCGATGCGCAGGTGGTCCGTTCCCGGCGTCGACGGCGGATCAGGGCGCTCGCCGCCGAACCAGTCCAGCGAGTCGGTGGGATGGATGCGATGGTCGCCGAAGGCGTGGGTCAGGATCCCGGTCAGGCCCTCCAGCGTGCTGCCCACCCGGCGCGTGCCATGATCGTCGCGATAGGGGATCGGGTCGGGGTTCGCGCGATAGCTGCCATCATCCAGGATGATCCGGCGCTTCTCGTCCCGGGCGGTTCCCGCGGCCCCGGTCTGGCCGGGGTGCATGAGCCGCCCCCCGGCCGAGAGCGTCAGGCTGCCATAGCGCGCGAGTTCGTGGTTGGCGGTCACCGCCAGCGGCTGCGCAAAGCGAACACGGAGGTCGGCGTACTCGCCGAGGCGGCTGGCGTCTTCAGGCAGGCGCACCTCCAGCGGTGCCGGCAGTTCGCCGTGCCCGCAGCCCTGGATGCGGTCCAGCCGAGCGATCTGCGGGCGTCCGCGGTGGCGGCTAAACACCCCGTGTACTTGCACATGCTCGCCGGTCGAGACCGGCTCGCGCCGCGGGGCATACACGAACATACCGGCCGAGTCGGGCCCGGCGCCCTGCTGCAGATAGAACCCGCCGAGTTGATCGGGCCCCATAAACACACCGGTGACGAAGCCCTCCGCGATGACGGCATCCCCCTCGGCGACCGCGCCGGCGCGGAGCTCGGCGAGAGGGGCGACCTCGGCCCCGGGGGAGGGGCAGGCCACCCGGGCATCGACCGGGGAGGCTGCGAATAGCAGAACCACCAGTGCGCCCCCCAGCGTGCGGCGCACGCAAGGGGCCGGGTTGGCGTGGCGGCGGCGGGGGTGCGTCAGCCGATCCATGGCCGCATGAGAAGAATCAGGCGCTCTTGCTGGGGTTCAGCAGTTCGTAGAGATAATCCGGCGCCTGGGTGACATCGGCGATGGTGTAACGGTCGAGGACGTCCAGGAAGGCATCGCGCGCATCGTTCAGGACCCCACGCAACTGGCAACCGGGGAGAATCGGGCAGACGGGATTCTCGCAGTCCACCACGTTCAGGTTCGGCTCCATGTCGCGGATGACACTGCCCACGTTGATCTCGTTCGGCTCGCAGGCGAGCGAGATGCCGCCCCCCTTGCCACGCCGGGTGATGATGTAGCCCTTCTGGCCGAGCTGGTGAACGATCTTTACCAAGTGGTTGCGCGGGATCGTGAACTGCTCGGAGATATCGCTCACGGTCACGCGCTGGTCGCGCGGCTGCACGGTGAGGTACATCAGGACCCGAAGGGAGAAATCGGTATAGCGAGTGAGCTGCATAGGGAAGGAATCGTCGGTTCGCGGTTATGAAGGATATGCATGCGCGCATATGTCTTGGAACCTTAATCGCTCCGGACACCCGTCACAAGTTCGGTCGTCGCCGCTGAGTGAAGGCCGGGGCGTATTCGGGGTTCAGAAACCGCACAGCCCGGCCGTTACATGCCAATAATAACAAGGCTTCTGAAGCCGAAATACAGGGGAATTCAATGGAGTCGATCAAGGGGTTGGGCCGACTGTCACTCGCCGGACGGTTCTCGCTGGCGCTGAGCGCGATTGTGGGGGTGTTCTTTCTGATTGCCGCTGCCGCGGTGTTCTGGCACACCGCAACGCTCAAGGGGGGTATGGAGGCGACGTTGACGGGCGTCATGCAGCGCCACGAGACGACCCCGGCACTGGAGGCCGAGGTGGCGCTCGAGATCAATCGACTGCTGGATCTTGCGGCCTGGCAGGTCAACGCGATGATGCTGGGTGTCGCGATCGGCGTGGTTGTCGTGGTGTATTTCCTGTTCGTGTTGATGATTCGGCGGCGCCTGGCGCATCTGGCCTCGCAGTTTCGCGGGGTATCGGAGGGGGAGGGCGATCTGAGCCAGCGGATCGATGCCCCGCGCAATGACGGGATTGATCGTTTGGCGCGTCTGTTCAACGCATTTATCGAGCGCTTGCAGGGGATGGTTTCGGAGATGGTGGAACATGCGCGTGAACTGGGGGAGTCCGTCGGCACCCTTCATCGCGTGGCGGAAGAGACCAACCAGGAGGTGCAGCAGCAACAAGCCCGGATCGGCCAGGTTGCTACCGCGATGAACCAGATGACGGCCTCGGCCGAGGAGATCGCGCGCAATGCCCAAACCGCGTCGGAAGCCGCAGATCAGGCCGAGAGCGAGACGCGTACCGGGTCCGATGTGGTGGACGCCTCGGTCCGCACGATGCGCGAACTGGCGAGCGAGATTGGCACCGCAAACGAGCAGGTGGCGCGCCTGCAGTCCGAGTCGGACAGCATCGGTTCGGTGCTTGACGTGATACGCGGCATTGCCGAGCAGACCAATCTGCTGGCGCTCAATGCGGCCATTGAGGCCGCGCGGGCGGGGGAGCAGGGAAGGGGATTCGCTGTCGTAGCGGACGAGGTTCGGACCCTCGCCACGCGTACACAGGACTCCACCACCGAGATCCAGGCCATGATCGAACGCCTGCAGGCCGGCGCCCGGGCGGCCGCCAGCGCGATGGAGCGCAGCCGCGAGAGGGGCGAGGCCGGAGTGGACCAGGCCGCTGGTGCGGGCGACGCCCTGCAGGCGATCCGTTCAGCGGTGGAACGCATCCGTCATCTCAACAACGAGATCTCCGGGGCGGTATCGCAACAGGCGGAGGTCGCGCGCGAGGTGGATGGCACCCTCACGGAGGTTAGCCAGGGGGCCCAGATCACAGCGGGGAATGCCGAAGCCACGGCCAGCGAGACGGATGCCCTGGTGGGGCGGATCGAGCAGCTGCGGGGACTGACCACCCAGTTCCGGGTCTGATCCACGCCTGCCTGGGCGTGCGACCGGGGTCCCGGCGTCTCCCCGGCGTTTTCCGTATACTGCGGCCCGCCTCGGGTTCATGGAGCGGTATCTGCAATGACAGTCTGGGTCGCTGCCCTGCTCGGGGTCGTTCAGGGCATCTTTATGTTTCTGCCGGTCAGTTCGACCGCGCACCTGGTCCTGACCCAGCACTGGCTGATCCGTCAGGGCGAACCGCTACCGGCGCCCGAGAGCCCCGAGATGATCCTGTTCGACCTGGTGGTGCACGTGGGCACCCTGGTCTCGATCGTCGTCGTCTTCCGCAAGAGCCTGACCCGGCTGACCGGTGGCATTGCCCGCGAAAGCCTGCAGTGGGCATCGGCCCGCGGGTCGGCCGGGCGCGAAATGCTGTTCCTGCGTCTGGGCCTGCTGGTGGTGCTTTCGGTGTTCGCGACTGCGGTGGTCGGATTCACCCTGAAGGCGGGCTTCGAGCAGGTGTTCGCCCACCCGACCCTGATCGCGGGCACGCTGAGCCTGACCGGGGTATTGCTGTGGTGGACGGACCGGCTACAACGGCGCCCATTGGGGCTGCGCCAGCTGAGTCCGAAGATCGCCACCATCATCGGCGTGGCCCAGGGCTTTGCACTGATCCCGGGGCTCTCGCGCAGTGGCATGACCATCACCTTCGCCCTGTTCACCGGGCTCAAGCGGCGCTGGGCGGCGGAGTACAGCTTCTTCCTCGCGATACCGACCATCCTCGCTGCCACCGCCGTGCAGTCACTGGACGTGCTCAATGGCGACGGGCTGGGGAATCTGAACTGGACGGCGCTCGCGGTGGGCTTCGTGGTGTCCGCCCTGGTCGGGATCGTCTCGTTGAAGATGGTCCTGTTCTTCCTGTACCGCGCCAACCTCAAGGTCTTCTCGTTCTACCTCTGGGCGCTGGCGTTGCTGGTCCTGTTCGGATTCCTCGACGTGGACATCATGTACGGGAAATGACCGGATCCCCGGGTGCGGAGTCTCACGAGGGGGGGCCCCATTTGCTCTGATCCTGCGCTGCGCTGCGTCCCAATGATCGACGGCGGGACCGGAGAGTGCTCAGGGCGCTGCGGAACCCGCCTTGTCTCGAAAAAGTGGGGTACCCACGCAGACGGGTGAATGAATCAGCCGCTCCCTGGATTCCTCGGCTTACTCCGGTCCGCGCAGGACCGCCAGGGGCGCCTGATCCAGCACCCGGCGGGTGCCCAGCCAGCCCGCCAGGGCAATGCCCAGCGTACCGCCACCGATGCCGTAGACGAAGGTCAGCGGGTTCACGCTGTAGTCGAACCCGAAGACCTGCCAGGCGAGCAGGGCGCCGACCGCCGTGGCAATGACGGACGCCAACAGCCCGGCCAGTAGCCCCAGGGCCCCAAATTCGGCGAGCAAGCCGTTGCGGATCTGGTCGCGGCGTGCACCCAGGGTGCGCAGCAGCGCGGCCTCGCGCCGGCGTACATCGCGCGTCGCCTGCACCGCCGCATAGAGCACGGTCAGACCCGCAATCAGCGTGAACAGGAAGACGTACTCCACCGCCCGGGTGGCCTGATCCATGACGTCGCGCACCTGCGCGAGGATCGCGCTGACATCGATCGCCGAGACCGCGGGGAATTCGCGCAGCCACTGGTTCTGGGCGGCGCGCTGCGCCTCGGGTACGTGCATGGCGGTGATGAAGGTCCGGGGCTGTTCGTCCAGCAATGGCGGCGGACCGATCACGAAGAAGTTCACCTGGAAGCTGTCCCAGTTGACCTCGCGGACACTGGTAATCGGGCTGCGAATAGCCTGACCGCCGACACGGAAGGTCAGGTGGTCCCCGAGTGCCAGGTTGAAGCGTTCCATCAGTCCGGCCTCGACCGACCATCCGGTATCGGGGTCCTGCCCCTGCTCGCCAAACCAGTCTCCCTCGACGATGGGGTTATGGTCCGGGGGCGACTCGGCGTAGGACAGGTTGAACTCGCGATCCACCAGCCTGCGGTCGCGATCATCGTCGAAATCATCCGGACGCACGCGCTCGTCGTTGATCTCGATCAGTCGGCCGCGGATCATCGGGTCCAGTTGCGGACGCTCGAGACCGGCCGCCTCGACGCGGTCGGCGAAGGCCTGCTCCTGTCCCGGCTGGATGTTGATGAAGAATTGATTCGGGGCATCCTCGGGGATGCTGGCATCCCAGGCCTCCAGAAGGTCTACCCGGACAATCGCAAGCAGCAGCAACGCGAGGATGCCCACGCTGAAGGCCACGAGCTGCACGGCACTCAGGCCACCCCGGCGGGACAGGTTGGCGAGGCCGAAGCGCAGGGCCATGCCGCCGCGGTTGCGCAGGGGCCGCAGGGCCAGCACCAGCGCCATCCCGAGTGCGGCCAGCACCGCGATCGCAACGGCCGTGCCTACCAGCACCCAGGCGGCCAGTTGGGGATCGGCGGCCTGCCAGTACAGCAGGCCGCCGAACGCCAGCAGCGCCAGTGCACCGGACAGCCAGACCGAGGTGGGCGGCAGACCCAGATCGCGCCGGAGGACCCGCAGCGGCGAGACCTGGCCGATCCGCAACAGAGCGGGCAGGGCAAAGCCCACGGCCGTGATCAGCCCCACCCCAAGGCCGGCGATGACCGGGCGTGAACCGGGCGGAGGCAGGTCCCCGGCGAGCCAGTCGCCCAGCAGCGCCGCGAGGACAAACTGGGCCGCGAAGCCGATCGCGAGCCCAACCCCGCTGGCGAGCAGGGCGACCAGCACAACGCGGCCGAAGTAGGTGAGCAGGACCTGGCGTCCGCTGGCTCCCAGCGCGCGCATCACCGCCGCCGGGTCGGCGCGGCGCTGGGCGAAGTGATGGGCCGCGACCGCGATCGCGGCTCCGGCCAGCAGCACCGCCATCAACGAGGCGAGGCCGAGGAAGCGCTCCGCACGTTCGATCGCGGTGCGCAGTTCCGGGTTGGCGTCCTCCAGACCCAGCAGGCGCTGGCCGGACTCCAAGTCATCCTCCAGCCAGTCACGGAACTCCGCGACCCCGGCGCTGGGTCCCGCGGCAAAGAACTCGTAGCGTACGCGGCTCCCGGGCCCGATCAGGCCACTGGCCTCCAGATCATCGAAGGCCAGCATCAGTCGCGGCGCGATATCCAGCAGGTTGCTGCCACGATCGGGTTCGTGCGTGATGACCCCGGTCACTTCCAGATCAAGGTCCCCGACCTCCACTCGCTCGCCGACCTCCAGTCGCAGGGCCTCGAGCAGCGCCGGCTCCAGCCAGGCCGTACCCGGTTCCGGACCGCGGTCGCGGACCCGCTCGTCCGCCTCGCGGCCAGGACGGATACGCGCCTCGCCTTTCAGAGGCCAGCCCGCCTCGACCGCGCGCAGGGCGGCCAGTCGCGACTCGTCGTCGGCGGTAAAGACGACGCTGGGGAGGGAGGCCGTACGCGCCGTTTCCAGTCCGTGGCTCGCCGCTTCGACAGGCCAGCCTTCCGGCAGCGGGTTGTCGCTGACGACGGCCAGGTCACCCCCCAGTAGCGCGGTCGCCTGCTGGGCCATGCCCCGATCCACCCGATCGGTGAAGAAGCCCACCGCCGCGACGGCTGCGACGGCGACGACCAGGGCGGCGGCGAGGACGCGCAGCTCGGCCGAGCGCCATTCACGCCAGGTGCCACGCAGCAGGGCGCGTAGATGGCTGCGGTCGGTTCCCCGGGTGGCGATCATTCGAGCACACCGTCCTGGATCGAGATAATGCGATCACATTGTCCGGCCAGTTCGGGGTCGTGTGTCACCAGCACCAGCGCTGTCGCCGGTCCATCATTGTCCGGGTGTCGCGCCAGGCTGAATAGCAGTTCGATGATGCGGTGCCCCGTCCGCCCGTCGAGGTTCCCGGTGGGTTCGTCGGCGAACAGCACCGCCGGGTGATCCACAATGGCGCGGGCAATTGCCACGCGTTGTTGCTCGCCACCGGAGAGTTGATGGGGGTAGTGTGCGGAACGTTCGCCCAGACCCACGCGTTCCAGGGCCTGTGAGGCCCAGTGGTTCAGGGTTTCCTGACTCTCTTGCGCATGGGCCGGGTTGAGCTCCAGCGGGAGCAGGGTGTTTTCCATCGCTGTCAGTGCCGGCAGGAGCTGGAAGGACTGGAACACAAACCCGACCCGGCCGGCGCGTAGGGCGGCACGGCCATCCTCGTCCAGTTCGCTGATGGTTTGCCCGAGCAGCCGAACTTCTCCCGCACTCGGGGCGTCCAGACCTGCAAGCAACCCGAGAAGGGTGGACTTGCCGGAACCCGATGCGCCGAGAATGGCCACCGTCTCGCCCGCCTGGACCGCCAGTGAGATGCCGCGCAGGATGTCCAGCGGGCCGCTGGGTCCGTTGATCCGCTGCTCGAGGTCCCGGGCCTCCAGTACAAATGACGAGGATGCATCCATGTTGCGTATTCCGTTGGTCGTGATGGGCTTGATCGCGTTGCTATGGAGTCCTGTTGCGGCTGCGAATTCCCTACCGGACGAAAATCGTTCGGCCGAGCCGCTCCGGGTCCTGGTGTTCGGGGACTCGCTGAGTGCCGCGTACGGCATGCCGGATTCCGCCAGCTGGCCGGCCCTGCTGGGCGAACGGCTGGCCGAGCGAGAGAAGGACTGGAAAGTGGTCAACGTATCCATCAGCGGTGATACCACTGCCGGTGGACGGAGTCGCTTGCCCGACGTGCTGGAACGCGCAGCGTTCGAAGTCGTCATCCTGGCCCTGGGCGGCAACGATGGCCTGCGCGGCCTGCCGCCGCAGGCCATGCGCGAAAACCTGGAGGCCATGGTCGATGCGATCGAGGCCGTCGACGCCAACACCCTGTTGCTGGGTATACGCATCCCGCCGAACTACGGCCGCCGCTATACTGAGCGTTTCGAGGCCGTATTCGCCGATCTTTCCGAGGAGCGGGGACTGGCATTCGAGCCATTCTTCCTCGAGGACATCCTGCTGGAAGACGGCATGTTGATGGACGACGGTATCCACCCCAGCGAGGCCGCTCAACCCCATCTGCTGGACGCGGTGTGGTCGCGGCTGGAACCCATGGTGGAGGAGGCCGAAGCCCGATCGCGCCCATGCAACGGAGCCGGGTAAACCCTCACTCCGTCAGCAAACCCCGCAGTTCGGCCACGACGGATTCCGGAAGCAGCTGTCGCAGGACCGGGTGCAGGTCGCGTTCAACCTCTGACAGCAACGAGAGGGTGCGAATTTCCGAATGGCGACAGAGGGGATTGCCGTACTGATTGGCCTGGATGCTGCGCTCGGCGCCCATGCTCATCAAGGCGACCCCGGGCAAACCCCGAGGCCCCTCGTCCAGGACCTCGACCAGTTCCACCATGCAGCCGTCCACCTCGCCCTGAATGCCGATCAGCGGGGCGAGGAGGTCGATCATGCGGGTGGACTGTTCGGTCGTCAGCATGGCCATCCGCCTACCTTACGACCGATGCGGGCACGGCGCCAGATCGAAAATCGGCATCGGCCTCATGAATGTGGTGTCCCCGGCAGGATTCGAACCTGCGACCTGCCCCTTAGGAGGGGGCTGCTCTATCCAGCTGAGCTACGGAGACCTAGGGAAACACTGATCAATGTACACGCACGCGCTCGAGTCGCTTTTGCGTGCGAACAAGGCGCGGTGACTGCCGTGCAGTCATTCTGCACAAGGGAGCCGCAACGCCGTGCGCGCACCCGTTTTCGTCAACAACGGGCGGCCGAGCCCCTGCATTGAATGGTTTGTGGGGTTGGCACCCCAGGTTCCCCGATCCTGCGTTGCGCCGCTTGCGCGGTAGAACCACTACCCGCTGCACGACGCGCCTTGTCTCGAAAAACCAGGGGTGCCAACGCGAGCGTGTACATTGATCAGTGTTTCCCTAGCGCGAGAGTATAAGCGCCGGGGAGGGGCAGCCCCAAACGGTTCAGTCGCCCGGGGCGGATTTCGGGTCGAGCTGGTGATGGGCCCAGGCGGTGAATTCCTCCAGCGTGGCGCGGTCCTCGCCGGGGGTGTCCGGCCCCGCAAGGTTGCGGTAGGTCACTTGCCCGTCGTCGATGCGTAATACGCGCCGCACGGCCCAGTCGGCATCGCTCTCGCCATTGCTGAAACAGTGATCCGGCTGGATCGCGTCCGGCGTGATGGGGTCGGGGTGCTGGTGATGGCGCCGGGCCAATAGGTACAGGCGTGCGAGGTCGTCTTCCGTGAGGTCGAGATACAGGTTCATTTCGCGCATGGCGTATTCGAGGTCGTCCTGGCCCAGTCCTGCTCGCTCCAGGGCAGCCAGGGGACCTTGCTTTGGGGCTTCGGGCGTCGGCGTCAGGCTGGCCGGGTAGCGCCGCCAGGGGAACGGGTAGTTGATGATTACCGCGACAACCAGCATCACCCCCACGCTGGTCAACACGGGATGCAGGAGGAACCAGGGGCCCAGGGCATGCACCGACTCTCCCCCGAGCACCGCATAAAGCGCGGTGGCGCCGCGGGGGGGATGCAGGCAGCGCAGGTAGTGCATCAGCCAGATTGCGAGCCCGACGGCGACCGCTGCAGCCAGCAAGGGGTGGGGCAAAACGTCGCGCACCAGCACCCCCACGATGGCGGCGACGGCATGACCACCGAGCACGTTCCTGGGCTGCGACATCGCCGCGTGGGGCGCAGCGAAGAGCAGCACGGCCGTGGCACCCAGAGACGCGAGGATCAGGCCGTTGATCCCGTTGTCGGTGACCGATGCTGCGACTTCCAGCGAGAGGTAGAGGCCGATCACGCCGCCAATCAGGGCAATCAGCTTGTCCTTGTGGTCGGTGGTATCGAGCCAGTCCCCGAACAGGGATCCGCGTCCAGAGCGCAAGCGGGCCTCCTCGTAAGTGGAAAACGGAGTATATGTTCTGCGTACGCCGTCTCCGGGTCAAATGGCATCGCTTTGACACGGACTGGCGGTGGATGTCAGCGGGGCAGGTCTATTACGCGGCCGCACCCGGGAAACGCTAATCGCAGGTTTCTCCGGAGATCCAGTTTCCGCTACGCGGCCAGCGAGCGAGCAATCACATCCGGGAAATGCCTGCATGAGCCTGCAGGACCCGTGGGAGGCCTTGCGAAACCGGGGCAGGGTGCCCGAGATGGTAGCCCTGTGCGAAATCGAACTTCAGGGCGCGTACCCGGCTGAGTTGTTCGGCGGTCTCGATCCCTTCCGCCACGGTGGTGTAGCCCACATCGCGGATCATCTGGACCAGGCCCTCGAGGATGTGGTGCTGGTCCGGGACATCCAGGCTGCGTATCAGGGTGATATCGAACTTGACGGTATCCACGGGCATGGAAGCCAGATAGCGGATGGAAGAGTAGCCGCTGCCGAAATCGTCGAGGGCGACCAGGAACCCTTGCTGACGTAGTCGCTGGAGATTTTCCGTCGCCAGCCCGATCTCGGTGATCAGGGCGGTCTCCGTGACCTCGAGGATGATTGGCCGATCCTGCAGGAAGGGGACGAAGACCTCCAGCCACTGGATAAGCGCGGCATTCACGATGGTGGGGCCCGACAGATTGATCGAGATACCGACCCCTGGCGGGATGAGGGAGGCCCGCAGATCGCCGAGGATGCGGGTTAGTACGGCCCGGTCCAGGTCGACCTCCAGGCGGCGCGCCTCGACGACGGGGAAGATATCCGCGGGTCCGATGACCTCGCCCTGGTGTTCGATACGCAGCAGGGCCTCGACATACGAGCGATGGTGCTCGTTGAGCGCAACCACTGGCTGGTAGGCCATTCGGATCCCGGTTCCCCGGGTGGTGGCCTCGTACACGGCATTGTTGATCCAGTTCGAATAAAGGCTCTGGGTATCCTTCTCCAGTTCCGGGGTGAACAGCACGACCGGCGAGGATCCGGGGCGCTTGGCCTTGTACATGGCAACGTCGGCCTGCCACTGCAGGGCCTGCATGGCCGGTGCATCGTTGCCGGGCGCGACGGCCAGGCCGATGCTGATCTTGATCGGTTCCCGCACCCCGTACTGGGTGAAGTCAGTGGCCCGGATCCTCTCCTGGCAACGCTCGCCCAGGCGCTGGGCGCCCGATTCGTCGAAGTTGAGGAGAATCGCGGCGAATTCATCGCCGCCGATACGAAACAGGTGTTCCCCGTCCCGCAAAACCTCGTCGATGCTGCGCGCCACACTCTGCAGTACCGCGTCGCCCGTCTGATGGCCGTAGCTGTCGTTGATGGCCTTGAAGTGATTGATGTCGAACAGGGCAAAGCACACAGGATAGCTGTGGCGGGCGGCCAGTCGCGGAAGGGTGTCCCAGCATTCATCGAAGGCCCGGCGGTTACGCACGCCGGTCAGGGCATCGTGATGCGCGATGCGCCAGAATTCGCGGTTCTTTGCCTCCAGGCTGGAATGGACGTCCTGGAGCCGGGCCTGGTAGGAATTCAGCGATTCGCGGATCTTTTCCGTCTCCGCGACGGGCAGCAGCCCGCCGACGCGTTTCAGCACAAGGCTCCCGGCGCTTTCGCGCAGCCGGTCGACGTGGCCGGAGATGTCGCGCAGGGGGCGGACGATCAGATAGGCCAACGTGGAGAACAGGACAAGCGTGATCACACCCAGGATGGCCCCGAGATTGACCACCGCGCCCGACAGCAAGTCCTCCACCTGATCGGCCATGGGATTGGGGCGCAGATCGAACTGAGCATGCTGCAGAAGCTCCCTCGCGGGGATGGCGTTCCGCTCGCCGAGGTCGAATCGGATCGATTCGGGATCGACATGGCGGTAGACACGGCCCTCGCGGAGGGCATCCAGGAACCGGCTCTTCAGACCGACAAAGCCGGGTGGGGGCTGAGTTGCGTCCGGCGCGGGAATCGGCTCGATGACCATCAGGAAGGGCTCGGTGTCGCCCCGTACCGCCCGTGTAGCGGGTGGCGGGAGCTCGAGTCTCCCGGGCAAGTGGTCGCTGTCCGAACCGGGCAAGGTCATTCCCTGGTGATCATAGATCCCGGCGTCCAGGATCCTGTCGGTCAGGATCCCTGCCTGGTGCATGCGATGATTCTTCCAGTAGGCATAGTAGTGCGGCGTGCCCAGTTGCTGGCGCACTTCCTCCCAGCGGGCGAACCTTGATGCCTGTTCTGCCGCCTGCGTGAGGACGTGCTCGAGCGTGCCGGAAAGCTCCTGGCGGGCGGCCTCGCGGCCACTTTCCTGGATCTCGTCGCGTAGCTGGTCGACCTTGTACCAGGTGTAGAGGCCAAAACTGGCGAGGGTGACCAGGGCGATCGCTGCTAGCAGCAGGGCATAGTGCGTGATTGACGGGGTTCGGCCGGAAATCATTGCGCGCGGTATCCCTGGAGGACGTGCTCGATCTCGTCCAGCAGGTCGAATTCGTGAAACTGATCGAAGAAGTGGTTGGCACCCTCCACGATGCGGACCTCTGCGCCATGCTGTTGCAGGGTCTCGATCCATTCCAGGTCGATCCGGTCATCGGCGCTGCCCGCGATCAGGGTGGAAGACACACCGCACGACTGGAAGGCCCGGTTGGTACGTTGCTTGTCCCAGTCGTAGTAGGACAGGTACGCCGCGGGCGTGGTGACGTACTGGCGACAGAAACCCAGGGCATACTCCGCCAGCCCGGCCTCACCACGGGCAAGGGCAGCGCGGGCACGAGCGGCATGTTCGGGGGATTCGAACGCGGCCTCGCCGTGCCCAAAATAGGTCACGCTGATGAAGATGGCGTGGGCGACGGGGCTGCCCGGGGAGTGCGTAAGATAGTCGAGAAGGTTGATGCTGCCGGCGCTGTGTCCGATGACGACGGGTTCCTGGCCGGTCTTTGCGTGCAGCCAGTCGACCCAGATCGCAATCTCTTCCTGGGTGTGTTCCATGGTGTGGGTATGTACGGCCTCGCATGGCAGGCTCGCCGTGCGCCGATCGATCCCCAGTGTCAGTGTGGGGGTCAGGACCGTGAACCCCGAGTCCGCTAACGCCAAGGCAAGGCGGCGCACGGTGGGGAAGTGACGGGTCTGCAGGAAACCGTGCTGGATCAGGATCGCGGGCATGTCCGGTTCGCCCGCCCAGTACGCCGCTTCAGCCGAATCCCCGGACGACATCTCCAGGATCACGGCTGTTTCCTTGGCGGTTGCAACCGTGTTCAGGCTCAGGAGGATCACGGTCGCAACCGCTGCCGCACTTCGCAAGAACCATCCAGACATCCTTGTATCCCCCTGTCCTGACGCGCAAACCGCTAACGAAAAATCCCTGATCGCAATGTACCAGCATCCTGCGGCGGCGGCATGCGTTGGCTAATAAACACGCGTGGGTCGTACCGCCTGTCGCGCGCTCGCGGCACCGGCGAAGACCCGCTTTTTCGTCGCGGTCGAGCAACGTTGCCTGAGCCGAGCCTACTGGCCGGGATCCGTGTGTGGCACCGCATCGGTCTCCAGCATGAGTGACACACGACGGTTGGCGGCGCGGCCTTCCGGGCTGGCGTTGTCGGCAACCGGACGAGTGTCGGCCAGCCCGACCGCGCGGAGCTGGGCTGCGTCCAGCTCGCGGGCCACCAGGTAGCGCACGACGCCGCTGGCGCGAATCGAGGATAGCTCCCAGTTCGACGGGAAGCGCTCGGTCGCGATGGGGATGTTGTCGGTATGGCCTTCCACGGTGATGGTGCCGGGGTGGTCTTCCAGGATGGGGAGCAGATCCTGGAGCAATGATTGCCCATCCGGGCGCAGGTCGGCCTCGGCGGTCCCGAACAGGATGTCGTCGCGGATGCGCAGCTCCATTCGTCCAGGTTGCTCGACGACGTCCACACCCTCGGGGGCGCGCGCGCGTAATCGGCCGGCCTCGCGGCTTGGGGGCTGTTCGGCGACCACCTCCGGGCCGGAGCGCTCACCGACCGGCGCCTCCTCCAGGGCGGGCCGATCCAGCAGAGAGGAATGGACCAGGGGTTCGATGAGGGCGCTGCGGTCCGGGTGGGCCAGGGCGATCGGGCTGGCCGAGACCGCCCTCGGATCATCGTCACGCGGGTCCATGAAGGTGAGCATGATGACGAACACCACGATAACCAGGGTCAGAACGTCCAGATAGGTCAGGATCCAGGCGTGCTCGTCGTCGCGCTGGCGTTCGCCCGGGTAGGAACCGAGAAAGGCCTGCTCCGGGCGTGTGGCGGCGTGGGCATCCATCTCTGCCTGCAGCGCGTCGCGTTCGGCGGTGGAGGGGCTGGGTCCGGACATGGACTCAGCGCCGCTCCGTGGATTCGCCGCTGGCGCGTTCGTCCGCCTCGGGTTCTTCCTCGCCATTCGGGGCCGCCTGGCGGATCTCGTCGCTGTGATTCTCCATGAACGAGCGCAGGGTCTCGCGGATGTAGCCAGGTGAGCGTCCCTTGCGCATCAGCATGATGCCCTCCAGCACCATGGTCATCAGCACCACGCGCTCCTCGGTCCGGCGCTCCAGCTTGATGGCGATGGGCCGGAAGACCAGGTTGGCGAGCAGGATGCCGTAGAACGTGGTGATCAGGGCGATACCCAGGTTCACCGCGATGACGGTGAAATCGTCGTTTTCGGTGGTCAGCAGCAGGTTGATCAGGCCAATGAGCGTGCCGAGCATCCCGAACGCCGGGGCATAGGTGGCCATGGTTCGGAACATCTGCGCATCGGCCTGTTCACGGGCTCGCAGGCGCGCCATGCGCCAGTTCAGCAGGTCGGACACATCGTCCATCGGGGTGTCGTCGATGACCAGCTGGATGCCGGTGCGCAGGAACGGGTTGCGGATCTGGTCCAGGCGATCCTGGATGCGCCGCAGGTTTTGGGAGAACCAGTAGCGCGAGACCTGGACGATCTCCTCGAGATCCTGGGTGACGTCGTAGCGTTCCTCGCGGATCGCGTTGGCACCGGCGCGAAACACGCGCATCACCTCGTGGAAGGGGTAGCTCATCAGCGTGGCCGCGATGGTGCCGCCTACCACGATGCCGAGGCCCGGCAGGTTCAGAAAGGCGTCGATATTCTGCGAGGAAAACGCGATGACGCTGCCGAACACCAGCAGACTGCCAAGGATGCCGAGGAGGGTGGAGAGATTCATGCGTACTTCCGGAAGGAGACCGGGGTCAGCATAAAACACCGCCATCGTGAGCGTCTGCCTTGTCGTGCTACCCGCATTCCGGCGTAAACTCGGCTCGTCGACGATCAAGGAGTGTGGCGGGATGGATATGACTTGGGTGGTACTGGGGATCCTGGTTCTGTTGGTGATCTGGGGGGTGTGGACCTACAACCGCCTGGTGACCTCGCGCAACCGGTACAAGAACGCCTTTGCCCAGATCGACGTGCAGTTGACCCGCCGCTATGACCTGATCCCCAATCTGGTCAAGGTTGCGGAACGCTACATGAGTCATGAGCGCGACACGCTGGAGGCGGTCATCCAGGCCCGTAACAATGCGAAGGAAAGCCTGCAGGAGGTCGGCGGTGATCCAACCAACACCGAGGCCGTGCGCAAGCTCTCGAGCTCGGAACAGGGGCTGTCGGGGGCCTTGGGGCGGTTGTTCGCGCTGTCCGAGAGCTATCCCGACCTGAAGGCCAACGAGAACATGATGCAGCTGTCCGAAGAACTGACCAGTACCGAAAACCGCGTGGCTTACGCCCGCCAGGCCTTCAACGATGCCGTCATGCAGTACAACATCCTGCGCGAGATGTTCCCCAACAGCCTGATTGCCAACAACCTGGGGTTCCGCCCGGGGCAGCTGCTGGAGATCGAGGACCCGCAGAAGCGCGAGCCCGTGCAAGTGAACTTCTCCTGATACCCGAGGCGTCATGAATTTTTTCGAGCAGCAGGACCGGGCGCAGCGCCGGACGCGTTGGTTATTGTTTCTGTTCGGCCTGGCGGTACTCGCCATCGTGTTGGTGATGAATGCCATCGTGCTGGTGGTGTTCGGTCAGGCAGAGCCTGCCGCTGCGGGCGAACCCTGGCTGACCCGTGAGTTCCTTGCCAGCAATGTCGCCGTGATGGTCTGGACGACCGTGCTGACGGTTGGCTTGATTGGCCTGGGCAGTCTCTACCGCACGCTCGGTCTGCGCGATGGCGGCGGGGCGGTGGCCCGCGAACTCGGCGGGACGCGGGTGGATGGCGATACCCGTGACCCGCTGCGGCGGCGCCTGATGAACGTGGTGGAAGAGATCGCCATCGCCTCCGGCGTGCCGGTGCCCGAGGTCTACGTGCTCGAGCAGGAGGCCGGTATCAACGCCTTTGCCGCGGGTTACTCGCCGGACGACGCGGCCATCGCCGTGACCCGCGGGGCCCTGGAACAACTGGACCGCGATGAATTGCAGGGCGTGGTGGCGCACGAGTTCGGGCACGTACTCAACGGCGACATGCGCCTGAACATCCGCCTGATGGGGATGCTGTTCGGGATCCTGGTGATGGCCCTGATTGGGCAGCGTGTGCTGCTCGCCATGAGCCTGTCGCGCAATAACCGCAACGCCGGGGGCATCGTCGCCGCGGGCGTGGCACTGATCGTGGTGGGCTATATCGGGCTGTTCTTCGGGCGCTGGATCCGCGCATCCGTTTCGCGCCAGCGGGAATACCTGGCGGACGCCTCGGCGGTGCAGTTCACCCGGCAGCCGGAGGGTATTTCCGGAGCGCTCAAGAAGATCGGCGCCGCCCATACCGAGCTCGGGGCGGACACCGAGGAGGTCGGACACATGCTGTTCGCTTCCGGGGCCGTCAGTCAGATGTTTTCGACCCATCCACCGCTGGTCCAGCGCATCCAGGCGATCGAGCCGGGATTCAAGCCGGAAGAACTGGAGGCCATCCGCGAGCAGATGCAGAAGGATGCCCAGGCGCGTCGTGTCGAAAAGGACGCCCAGGCCGAGGCGGAGGAACGCGACCGCGACGCGACGGAACGCCCGGGTGGCCTGCTCCTGAATCCGGAGCGGCTGATGGAAAACATCGGCGACCCGGGTCTTTCGCAGATCCTCGGGGCGGGGCTGCTGGTGGCGGCGATGCCGGGGCCGCTGGAGCGCGCGGCGCATTCCGATGCCTGGGGTGTCGATGTCTTGTTGTACCTGCTGATCAGTAACGATCCGGAAGTACGCGATCACCAGCTCCTGCGGATTGCCGGCACGCGGGGGGCGGAGAGCGAGTCCCACGTCCGCACCCTGCTGGAGGCCGAACCCGAGCTGCGCCCGGACCTGCGCATTCCGCTGCTGGAGATGAGCTTTCCGGTATTGCGCCATCGCCCACGCGAGGAACGCCGGCAGCTGGAAGGCCTCATTGACGAACTGATCCGCGCCGACGGCCGGGTATCGGCGTTCGAATACGCGACCGGCCGTCTGTTGCGGCGCCAGTTGCGCGACCTGGAGCAGCCCGAACGTGCCCGCGCGGGCGGACGCGACCGGCTGGCTCGCCATGCTGCCCACGCGCAGGACACGCTGGCCGTGCTCGCCCACCACGGCCATCCGGATACCCCCGACAAGGCACGGGCAGCTCTGCGCGCGGGCCTTCTGGCCCTGGCGATCGAGGAGCCCACCGACGAGGCCATTGCCGCAGCTCTGGAGCGGACTGCCGATGAGGCCGCCTGGGCCGAGGGGCTGGATAGGGCGCTGGAGGCCCTGGATGCCCTGCGCCCGGCGGACAAGCAGACCCTCATCACGGCGATGCTTGCCACGATCACTCATGGCGGCCAGACGGTGGTCGCGGAAGTGGAGCTGTTGCGGGCGATCGCCGCCTCGCTGCACGTGCCGTTACCCGTCGCGGAGATGCCCGCCGCCGACGCGGAATAGTGCGGCCCGCTCCCGCGGGTGCGACGATCGGGGCCGCGCGGTATGATGCGGCCGCTCCGGGGGCGTGGCGGAACTGGTAGACGCATCGGACTTAAAATCCGCTGGGCGCAAGCCCGTGCCGGTTCGATTCCGGCCGTCCCCACCAATCATTTCTACCCGGGTGTGTGATCGTGGCCAGCCCCCAACCCTGGTACGTCTATCTCCTGGAGTGCCGCGGTGCCCGGGTCTATACCGGGGTCACACCGCGACTGGAGGCGCGCCTGGCCGCCCATCGTGCGGGGCGCGGGGCGCGTTTCACCCGCATGTACCCGCCGGAGCAGCTCCTGGGGGCGAAGGTGTTTCCCGGCCATGGCGAGGCACTGCGCGAAGAACAACGCATCAAACGCCTGCCACCGGCCGAGAAGCGACGTCTCGCGGCTACATGGAAGAGGCAGAACGATGGGCCCGAGGGCGCGCTCGATTACGAGGCGTGAAGCGAAGGTCCGTGTTGCGTCCATGCAACGGTTCAGCCTGGCCCGGGAAAGGCGCATAGTAGGGCTCTGAGCGTCCCTGTGAAAAGGCCCGGCATGCCCCAGTCCACGGACACAACCGAAGGATCCGAAGCGCGGCCAGCGGCCCAGCCGACCGACGCCCGCACCACCGAACCGCATATCAGCGGCCCGATTGTGGCGGCACTGATTGCCGGGTTGCTGTTTGCCCTGCTGTTCGTAGCGATCGACCAGGCCTGGAAACAGCAGATGGCCGACCGCTACCAGCAAGCGGTGGTCTCGGAGGCAAGCAGTGTTCGGACCCGACTGGAAAGCGTGCTGAATGGCTCGGTCCATGCGACGATCGGCCTTGCCGCTTATGCCTATGTCCACCCGGACCTGACCGAGGACGACTTCGATCGTGCAGCGGACCGTCTTTATCGCAGCCAGCCGGATCTGATTCGCTCTCTGACGCTGGCGCGCGGCGAGACCCTTGCGCTGGTCTACCCGCGCGACGGCAACGAGGGCGCGATCGGCCTTAACCTGGCGGAACATCCGGAGCAGGGTGCTTCTTATCGAGAAGTGCTGGAGAGGCGGCAAACCGTTGTCGCGGGGCCCTGGACGTTGGCACAGGGCGGGCGGGGCCTTCTGGTGCGCGCGCCAGTCCTGACTGATCCGGAAGATTCCCCGGAACTCGTCAATCCGTGGACACTGTCGAGTATTGCGCTGGATTTTGACACGGTCCTCAGCGAGGCGGGTCTGGCACCGCGCCCTCCCGACCTGCAACTGGCACTGCGCGGCCTCGACGGGACCGGCGCCGACGGTGAGGTCTTCTACAACCCCGAACAGATCGACGTGGCCAGCGCGCCGCTCGCGCTCGACGTGACGTTTGCCGGGGGCCAGTGGCAGATGCTTGCACACCCCGTCCCCAACCCATCGGCCACGGAGCGCCCGGCCGCCTGGTGGGTGATGGGCGTGGTCGGGCTGCTGGCGGTCAGTGGCTATACGTTCCGCGTGGGGGAGGGCATCCGTCAGCGGCGGGAGGCCCTCACACGCTATCAGGGACTTGTGAATAGTCTTGCGGACGCCACTCTGGTGGTCGCCGGGCGCCACGTACTTTGGGGCAACCCGGCCTTTACCCGCATGACCGGCCTGTCGCCGGATCCTGGCCAGACCCTGTCGGCGCTGGGGGTAATTCAGGCCGACGATCGCCGGCGCCTTCCCCCGGAGCTCGACTTTTCCATGGCATTGGAGGATCCGCGCGGGCGCGAGATCCGCGTCCACACGGCGGACGGAGCTCAGCGGTTTCATTTGCTGCGCTGGGTGCCGATTGACTGGGAAGGGCAGCGGGCCTTCCTGTTGAGCTTTGTGGATGTACACGACAACCGAATGCTGTTCAACGCGTTGAGCGAGGCCCGTGATCTTCAGGACGCGCTGTTCGAGGCCATGCCCGGCGATGCCCTGGTGATCGACGACACCGGCCTGGTTCGCGCGGTCTTTGGCGAAGCGCGGCGTGGCCAGGCACCCCAGCACACGGCCGCCGGCCACACACTGGCGGAACTGCTGCCGGATGAGGTCGCGCAGCGCTTTTCCGGCGTCGTGCGCCGGGCCTTGCGCGAAGGTGAATTGCAGGAGATTCAGTACCGCCTCCAGGCGAACGTGTTCCACGGAGGCGAGACGCGTCCATCACCGGAGGAAAGCCGCTGGTACGAGGCGCGGGTACGCCCGATTGACGCACCGTTCGAAGGCTCTTCGGCCGTGGTGTGGCACGCCCTGGACGTAACCGAGCGCAAGCAGCTGGAAGAACGCATGCAGGCCCTGGCCTGGGAGGACCCGTTGACCAGAACCGCGAATCGTGCGGCGCTGGATCGGGCATTTCCGCGGCTTGCGGCGCGAGCGGATCGCAAGGAGGGACAACTGGCGCTGCTGTTCATTGACCTGGACCGTTTCAAGCCGGTGAATGATCGGTACGGCCACGCCGTAGGGGACGAACTCCTGCGCCAGCTGGCGCAACGGCTTGCGGCCAGTCTGCGTTCGGATGACCTGCTGGTACGCCTGGGCGGGGACGAGTTCATCGTGCTGAGTGCGCCGTTGAATCGACGCGAGGAGGCCGGGAGGCTGATTGAACGGTTGCAGGCGGCTTTCCGCCAGCCGTTCGAGTTGCACCCCGGCCACATGGAACCGGTGGAGGAGAGCCTCTCGTGCAGTATCGGGGTCGCCTTCTATCCCCGAGATGGTCAGCGCCTGGCGGACCTGATGATGGCCGCGGACCACGCGATGTACCGTGTCAAGGCCGCCGGACGCAACGACGTGTCCTACGCGTCGGAGGCGGCGCCGGAATCCGGCACGGAGTGACGCGCCGGGGCGAACCGTGCCGCGGTTTGCGCCTCGAGGGGCTCGATCAGACCCAGCAGGTGATCGGCCAGCCATTCGCCGGCCAGCGGGGCATAGAGCAGACCGCGCGAGCCATGCGCCAGGCTCAACAGCACCCGGCCACCGGGATCCAGCCGGCTGCGCCCGACCAGCGGCAGGCGATCGCGGACCACGGCGCGTTCCCCGGTCCATTGCGCGAGGATCTCGACTGCCTGGGCATCCTGTAGCCCCGGCACCCAGGCCAGATGCTGCAGATTGGTCTGATCATCCTCGGCCTGAGGGGACCGTTCATTTTCGGCCCCTTGGGCCTCCGTGCGGCGATAGGTCGCGCCGATCCAGGCGGTGCCGTCGTCTCCCGGGATGCAGTAGCCCTGACCGGTTGCGACATAGCCACCCCAATCGGGGAAGGCCGCACGGACCCGGGTCATCTGACCGGTTACCGTGGAGATACCCGCTTGTTCCGGGCACAAGGTGGTGCCATCGCCGGCGGCCGTCGCCACCACGACCGCGTCGAAGTCTTCAGACCCAGTGTCGCTCTCAACCTGCACGGTACCGGCGTTGGACGACGGCTTCAGCGCCTGTACCGATTCCATGTGCAGGGGCGGCAGGGCGTGGGCCACGGCCTCGCAAAGGGCCCGCATGTCGATCGCCAGACCGTCCGGGTAGTAGATGTGTGGGTCCGCGGTGCAACCGGGCCCGCCAGGATCGAACAGCAGGGCCGCATGTTCGGGGCCCGCTTTCAGCAGACGTTCCACGCGCTTGCGTCCGTGGGCGCTGATGCCATGGAAGGCCACGCCCATTGCCAGCCGGATGCCGTATGCGCCGGTCGGGTCGAGCTGGCCGGCAAGGAAAGCGGTATGGCGCATCCCCGCGAGCGCCAGGGTATTCAGCTCCCCGTCCCGGGGGTGCAGGTTCGGTAGCAGGACGGCGGCCGGGTTGCCGGAGGCACCACCGCCGGCACCGTTCGGGTCGAAGACCGTGACCTCCACGCCTCGCGCCTGCAGGGCATGGGCGGCGCTGAGCCCGGCAATGCCGGCCCCCACGATGGCGACACGTTGCGGTACCGCGCAGGGTGCTGACTTCGCGGGCGACAGGGGCTCCCTAAGGGTCCCCACGAGACGCTCCCGTTTCGGGCCATGCCCCGGCACCCGGCGCACATCGAACCCCGTGCTCTCCAGGTCGCGTCGAACCTGACCGGCTGCAGTGTAGGTGCCGAATGTAGTACCCGGCGCGGAAAGCCGCGCCACTTGCCGGAACACCCCGGTGTTCCACAGGGCGGGATTGCTGCGCGGCGCGAACCCGTCAAAGAACCAGGCGTCCACGGTGCCGCGGATCTGTGCAAGAAGGGGAGCGGCGTCACCCAGGCCCAGGGTCAACGCGGCCCTGGCCTCGGGGAACTGGATTCGGTGGAGTCCGGGAACCGGTGGTGGATACTGGGCCCGTAACTGACGGGCGTCAGCATTGTCGAGGCCCAGGCGTTGGTGCAGGGCCGCAAGGTCGGCGGGTGCGAGCGGGTGGGCCTCGAGGCTCAACAGGGACAGGAAGGCGCCGGGGGGCGCGTGGCGTCGCCACTCCTGTAGCGCCAGCAACAGGTTGAGCCCGCTTCCGAAGCCGGTCTCGGCAAGCACGAAGCGCTGACACTGGCGGAAGCGCCGGGCGAGGTCGTTGGCCTCGATGAAGACCTCGCGCACCTCGGCATGCGGATCGCTGGAGCCGAAGTAGCCGTCCCCGTAGTCGGCGGCGAAAGGCTGTCCGTCACGCCATTCGAGGCGTGCCCAGTCGAGCAAGGGGGGGGAGAGCAAGGGTGTCGCCAAGGAGCGGGCCGTCACAGCCCGCCAGGCGCGATTGCGCGAGACGGGCCGTAATGGGAGGTTAGCGGGCCAGTTCTTCGAACGGGGTGAACGCCACCTGCTGGTTGCGCTGTCCGTTATCCAGCTGGGCCAGCAGGGTCTGGCTGATGGACTTGAAGCGGTCGAGCTCGTCGCCTTCCAGGGCGTCGCTTTCCGGCAGTTCCACGCGCATCGGGTTCTGGGGGCGGCTGTTCACGTGGATCTCGTAGTGAAGATGCGGCCCGGTACTGCGACCGGTATTGCCGGACAATGCGATGCGGTCGCCCCGCTCGACGGTCTGACCCGGGCGCACCAGCTGGCGGTCCAGATGCAGGTAGCGGGTGGAGTAGCCTTGACCGTGCTCGATCACGATGAAGCGACCGGCATACGGGTGGTTCTCGACGCGGGTTACGCGACCGTCGGCGGGTGCCTGGATCGGAGTTCCGATTGGCATGGCGAAGTCCGTCCCATGGTGCGGGGCCACACGTCCGGTCACCGGGTGACGACGATTCGGGTTGAAGCTGGAGCTGATGCGATAGTTGCCGGAAAACGGGCGGCGATCGAACGGGGGCAGAAGGCTTTCGCCATCCGGGGTGTAGAAGCGCCCGTTGACGTTGCGCGCCGCACGGATCTCGATGCGCTCGCCTTCGTAGTCGAATGCCAGCAGACGCAGGTTGAGCGGGGTGTCGTCGCCCACCAGGGTTTCCTGCTCGACCAGCAGGGTGAACTGATCGCCGGTACGGGCGTGGGTGCGCACCGGCAGGTAGCGGTCCAGCAGCACGGCCAGGGCGTTGGCCGCACGCGCGGAGATATCCGCCCGTTCGGTCAAGGCGTTGGCGATGTTGCCATCGATCTCGGCCGTAATGATCAGGTGGCTGACCTCGCGGCCGTTCTCGACTTCGCCGAGTTCGAACTCCCAGCCATCGGCCTCGCGGACCCACTCATGCCCACGGGCCCGGTCGGTCCACAGGCGCAGGCGAGTCAGGTAGCCCTCGTCGTCGACCTGCCATTCGATCTCCTGGCCGGGGCGCACACGGTTCAGGATCGAGGCGTTGTCGTCGTCGTCCAGCAGGCGGTAGAGGGTCGCCAGCGGGAGTTCCCATTCGCGTTCCCAGAGGCCCGTCAGACGCTCGCCTTTCTGCAGGGTGTGGGTGTACCAGTCGGTGTCGGTCGCTTCGGCGTCAGCGGCGACATCGGAGTCGCCGTCGAGATCGAAGGTCTCGTAGGACGTCGGGGCCTCGGCGTCCGGGTCGATTGCGGCGTCGTCGTAATCCGCGGCGGGCTCGCCCGGCAGGTCGGAGGCAAAAGCCACGGTCTGGGCGCCGCCCTCGAATGCGGCACCATGCGCCGTCCGTATCGACGCGCCGCCAGCCGGATGGTCCGTACGGGCGAGCGCGAGCTGGGATGCGGGGAGCGGATTGCCGGCGCCGATTTGCAGCGGTTGGGACGTCTCGGAGGGCTGGGAGGCAAGAAGCAGGCTGGTGCCCACCAGAATGGTGAGTCCGGCGGTCCCCGCCAGAAAGAAATGCAAAGTCTTTCTGTTGTTACCCATATGGCTGTTGCCCTGCAGAGTTTCCGCTTTATACCACGTTTTTTCGGGCAATAAACAGCGTCGGAAGGCGGTCTCCCGAAGTTTCGCGGCCTGCGCGTCTCAGGATCGAATCCCTACGCCCCGATTGAGCAGGACCAACGCAACCCCGTACATGACTGCAATGAACCCGGCAATGATGGCGAAGGACATGGCGATCGGGAAGTCACTATGGCCCAGGCTGCCGTAACGGAAGGCGTCGACCATGTAGAGGATCGGGTTCAGCATGGACACGCCCTGCCAGAATTCCGGCAACAGGCTGATCGAGTAGAACACCCCGCCCAGATAGGTCAGCGGCGTCAGGATGAAGGTCGGGACGATGGCGATGTCGTCGAAGGTGCGCGCGAAGACGCCGTTGATCAGCCCGGCGAGGGCAAACAGGATGGACGTCATCAGCACGATGATCAGCATTACGCCGGGGTTGTGGATGCTGAGTGGGCTGAAGAACAGCGAGACCAGCAGTACGGCCACGCCGACCGCCAGCCCCCGCGCCACGCCGCCAAAGACGAACCCAAGAATGATCACGCTGTTGGGGATGGGCGAGACCAGCAGCTCCTCGATGTGGCGCTGGAACTTGGAGCCGAAGAACGACGACACCACATTGGCATAGCTGTTGGTGATCACCGCCAGCATGATCAGGCCCGGGACGATGAAGTCCATGTAACGGTAGCCTTCCATCTCCCCGATGCGCTCGCCGATCAGCCCCCCGAAGATAATGAAGTACAGCGCCGTGGTAATGACCGGGGGCAGGACCGTCTGTACCCAGATCCGGGCAAAGCGCAGCACTTCCTTGCTGACGATGGTCCGGAAGGCGGTCCAGTAATCGCGCAGATGGGAGTCGCTCATGCCTGATTCTCCGGCTGCTCGGTGGTCCCGCTGGCGCCGGGGGTCAGATGGCTGGGGTCCTGGCCGGGGCGGGTCATGCGGATGAAGAGTTCCTCCAGCCGATTGGCCTTGTTGCGCATGCTCTGGACGCGAATCCCGGCCTGATCCAGCACCCGGAACAGGTCGTTCAGGTGCTGGCCGCTGCGGATATCGGCCTCCAGCGTCATCTCGTCCACCTGACGCAGGGAAATCGGGGAATCCAGCGGGATGCCGGGTGGCGGCTCGCTGAGATCCAGCACCATGGTCTCGGTCTCGAGCTTGGCCAGCAGCTGCTTCATCGTGGTGTTCTCGATGATCGCACCGTCATCGATGATCGCGATGTTGCGGCACAGCGTCTCCGCCTCTTCCAGGTAGTGCGTGGTCAGGATGATGCTGCGCCCGTCGGTGTTGATACGGGTAAGAAAGTCCCACATCGAACGCCGCAACTCGATGTCGACCCCGGCGGTGGGTTCGTCGAGAATCAGTAGGCGCGGTTCGTGGACCAGGGCGCGGGCGATCATCAGGCGGCGCTTCATGCCGCCGGAGAGCGTGCGCGCCATGTCCTTGCGCTTTTCCCAGAGCCCCAGCTCCTTCAGGTAGTGCTCGCAGCGCTTCCAGGCCTCGCGCCGGGGGATGCCGTAGTACCCGGCCTGATTGACCACGATCTCGCCAATCGGCTCGAAATTGTTGAAGTTGAACTCCTGCGGGACCAGCCCGATGGAGCGCTTCACTGCCTGCAGGTCGGTATCCACGTCATGGCCGAAGACCTTGACCGTGCCGGCGGTCTTGTTGATCAGCGAGGTAATGATCCCGATGGTCGTCGACTTGCCGGCCCCGTTGGGCCCCAGCAGGGCGAAGAAGCTGCCCGGGGCCACCTCGAGGTCGATGCCCTTGAGTGCCTCGAATCCGTTCTTGTAGGTCTTCTTGAGCCCGCGAATCTCCAGCGCTGGCGTCATCGTCACATCCTGTAAGGCTAGGGGAATACGACCCCGGAGGGTCGACAAGGCAGGTATTATGAAGGCTTTGAATTGTTTTCGAGGAAAGCCGCGTGGATTCTGTTTTTGTTGCGTCGTCCGACACCGCCGTTCCCCTGATCCCGGTCAGCCGCGAGTCGCTGCCGGTCCGCCTGGAGAGTGCGCCGGAGAGCTGGCGCAAATGGGTGGAAGCCTCCGGGTTCGAGGCGGAGCCGGGCGCAACCCTGCGCATCCCGGATACCGAGGGCGGGCTGGCGGCGGTGCTGGCCGGCTTCGATGCGGAAACTCCGATCTGGATGGTGGCCGCAGCGGCAGAGACCCTGGGAACGGGGGATTACCGTCTGGAAATCGATTCCCTGAACCCCGAGATCCAGAACCTGGCGGCCATAGGCTGGGGCCTGGGACGTTATCGCTTCGAGCGTTACCGCGAGGCGCAGGATCGCTCGCCGCGGCTGGTGTGGCCGGAAGACGCGGATCAGGCGCGGGTGCTCGCGTTTGTGGAGTCCATCGGGCTGACCCGCAACCTGATCAATACCCCGGCCGCCGACATGATGCCGGCCAATCTGGCGTTGAAGGCTCGGGAGCTGGCCGAGGAATTCGGCAGCAGCCTGCATCTGGTCAGCGACAGCGACAAGCTGGAGCAGGATTTCCCCTGTATCCATGCCGTGGGGGCTGCCAGCGACCACGGGGCCCGGGTGATCGAGCTGACCTGGGGGGCGCCCGACGCGCCGTCGCTGGTGCTGGTGGGCAAGGGCGTGTGCTTCGATTCCGGTGGCCTGAACCTGAAGCCCGGCAACTCCATGCGCCAGATGAAGAAGGACATGGGCGGGGCGGCGATCGTGCTGGGGCTTGCGCGCCTGATCATGGCGCAGGCGCTCCCGGTGCGGCTGACAGTGCTGATCGGGGCCGTGGAGAATGCCATCGGCGCCGGGGCCTTCCGCCCGGGCGATGTGCTGACCGCACGCAACGGCAAGCGGATCGAGATCGACAACACGGATGCCGAGGGGCGCCTGGTGCTGGCCGATCTGCTGGACCGCGCGGGTTCCTTCCATCCCGACCTGCTGGTGGACTTCGCGACCCTCACCGGGGCGGCGCGTGTCGCCGTCGGGACGGAGATCAGCGCCTGCTTCACCCAGGACGAGGGCTGGGCGCGGGCGCTGGTGGAGCCGGCGCGCGAATGGGATGACCCGGTCTGCCAGTTGCCGCTGCATACGCCCTATCGGTACATGCTGGACAGTGACGTGGCGGACATCGTGAACAGCTCTACCGGCGGCCACGGCGGCGCGATTACTGCCGCGCTGTTCCTGAAGGAGTTCGTCCCCGAGGGCACGACCTGGATGCATTTCGACATCATGGCCTTCAACGACCGCGCGCGCCCGGGGCGGCCCAAGGGCGGCGAGGCGATGGGCCTGAGGGCGCTGTTCGCGGCGTTGGAGTCGCGCTACGGGCAAGCGCGGTAGGGCGGGGGCCCGCGGGAATCAGATCAGGCTCAGGTCGCTGCGGGCGCGAATGATCTTGCGCAGGGCGATCAGATAGGCGGCGGTGCGGTAGTCGAGTACCTCGCCATTGCTTTCCATCTCGCGGACCTCGTGCATCTCGCGGAAGGCCTCGCGCATGGCGTCGTCCAGGCCCGAGCGGACCAGGTCGATCTCCTCGGCCCCGCGCACCACGGCATCGCGAATCCATTCGGGGACGCTCTCGTTGGTCATCATCTCGATGGCACTGACGATGTGCTGGCCCTGTGCCTGGTCGTAGCGGCGCTCCAGGCGCCCGAAGCGCATGTGCGACAGATTCCGCACCCACTCGAAGTAGGACACGATGACGCCGCCGGCGTTGACGTACACATCCGGAAGGATCGTGACCCCGCGATCACGCAGGGCCTGGTCCGCCTCCCAGGTGCAGGGACCGTTGGCCGCCTCGGCGATCAGGCGCGCCTGGATCTGGTCGACGTTGTCCCGATGGATCGCGCCTTCCAGGGCGGCCGGAATCAGGATGTCGCATTCGCGTTCCATGATGCGGTTGCCATCGCGCACGAACTCGACCCCCGCGAAACCCTCCATGGTGCCGCTGCGGCGCACGTAGTCGTGCAGGGCCTCGATATCGATCCCGTCCTCGGAATACACCCCGCCATCGCTCTTGATGACACCGACAATCTTCGCGTGATCGTCCTCCTGCAGGAAGCGGGCGGCGTAATAGCCCACGTTGCCGAAGCCCTGGATGATGATGCGCTGGTCGCCCAGCCCGCCCTCGAACCCGGCCTCGCGGGCCGCCGAGCCTTCGCGGAAAAAGGCCTGCAATGCGTACTGGACACCGCGCCCGGTGGCCTCCAGGCGCCCGCGTATGCCGCCCAGCTCGACCGGCTTGCCGGTCACCGATGCGGCATGGTCGAGGTCCTCCGGGTGGCGATCACGATAGGTCTCCATGATCCAGGCCATCTCGCGCTGGGACGTCCCCACATCCGGTGCCGGGACATTCTGGGCCGGGCTGATGTAGTCGCGTTGAATCAGTTCGTGGGCGAACCGTCGGGTAATGCGCTCCATCTCCCATTCGTTGTACTTCTGCGGATCGATGCGCAGGCCGCCCTTGGACCCTCCGAAGGGGATATCCACGATGGCGCATTTGTAGGTCATCAGGGCCGCCAGGGCCTCGGCGTGGTCCTGATCCATGGTCGGGGAGAACCGCAGGCCACCCTTGGCCGGCAGGCGATGGGCGGAATGCACCGCGCGCCAGCCCTTGAACACCTCGATGCGGTCGCGAAAGCGGATCGGAAAGCTCACCTGAATGACCGAGTCGCAGGTCTTGACGGCCTCCCGGGCCCCCTCGGGAAGATCGAGGTAGCCCATGGCCCGGTCGACCATGTGTGAGACACTATCGCGAAAGGTTTCAGGCACTTCGCTTTCCGACATGATGGCAATCCTTTCTGATTTTTGGGCGCCGCCTGCGCGGCATGGAGATTCTGTGAATGGGTGACGCGGGCCACGCTCCCGACCCGCGGTTTGCGGTTGCGCCGATGATGGACTGGACGGACACCTGGTGTCGCCGGTTCCATCGGCTGCTGACACGACGGGCATTGTTGTACACCGAGATGGTGCATGCCAACGCGGTCATCCATGGGGATCGCGACCGGTTGCTGGGGTTCTCCCCGGTGGAACACCCGATCGCGCTGCAGCTGGGCGGCTCCGATCCGGCCACCCTGGCGCAGGCCGCCCGCATCGCGGTGGATCGCGGCTACGACGAGATCAACCTGAACGTGGGTTGCCCCTCCGACCGTGTGCAGTCGGGCGCGTTCGGGGCCTGCCTGATGGCACAACCGGGACTGGTGGCCGAGTGCGTCGCAGCCATGCAGCAGTCCGTTGACGTCCCCGTCACCGTCAAGCACCGCATCGGCATTGACGACCAGGACTCGGAGGCCGACCTGCACGCCTTTGTCGAACGCGTGGCCACCGCCGGGTGCCGCCACTTCGTGGTGCACGCGCGCAAGGCCTGGCTCCAGGGGCTCAGTCCAAAGGACAATCGCGACGTTCCCCCGCTGGACTATCAGCGCGTCTATCGGCTGAAGGCCGAGTTCCCCGACCTGACGATTGTCCTGAACGGCGGACTGGACGACGTCGGCGCCGCGCGCGCGCACCTGGAGCATGTGGACGGGGTCATGTTCGGTCGGCTGGCCTACCACCAGCCCTGGAGCCTGTCGCTGGTGGACCGCCTGTATTTCGAGGGCGCGGACGACCCGACGCGCGAAGAGGTCCTGGAGGGCATCCTGGGGATTGCGGAGGGGATGCGCCGTGATGGCGTGCCGCTGGCGCGTCTGACCCGGCATATCCTGGGCCTGTTCCACGGCGAGGCGGGCGCACGCCAGTGGCGACGGATACTGACCGAGGGGGCCCATCACGCAGATGCCGGGCCGGAACTGATCGAGCGGGCCGCGCAGGCATGTCTCCCCCGGGCGGCCTGAGCGCCCGGAGTCGTTCCAGCGTTGCTATTCGCCCGGGTCGTCCGGTGCCAGCCAGCCGGCCTCGAGCCCATCCTCGAGGATCTGCCGGATCATGGGGATTGCCTCCTCCCATTCCGCGATGCTGAGCGTCTCCGCGCTACAGAAGGCCTCGAGAACATCCGCAGCAACCGCCTGTGCGGGATAGTCGTTTCCGGCGATGCACAGGATCGGGCCATCGGGGCCCTGGAACCACGCACGCCGGACGCCGGGGTGGATCGCAAAGCGATCTGCCGGGCCGGCAGTGGCCGCCAGCCCCGGGTCCCCCGGGGCGAGCTCGACGTTGCCGGCGGGGCGGGTCAGGAAACGCCCCAGATAGGCGTCCAGGTCGTGATCCTCCGCCGCCAGCAGGGCGCGCAGGGCTTCGCGCAGCGCCTCGCGATCCGCGGCGGGAAGCTCCGCCGCGTGCGCGGACGGGTGCCGACCCGGATCCTCGAAGCGCGCCTGGTCGCCGATCACGTTGGCGCGTTCCTCGAGAAACCCGGTCAGGACATCGAGGATGGTCGGGGCGCGAAATCCTACCGACCAGGTCATGCACTGGTCGTCCAGCGACAGTCCGTAATGCGGCAGGTTGGGGGGCAGGTAGAGCAGGTCGCCGGGGCCCAGCTCCCAGGTCTCGGTGGGATCGAATGCCCGCAGGATGGCAAGTGGCAGATCGTCGTGGCAATCCAGCGACCCCGGAGGGTCCTGGATCTGCCAGCGGCGCCGCCCCGCGGCCTGGAACAGGAAGACATCGTACTGATCCACATGCGGCCCGACCGAACCGCCGGGTGGGGCGTAGGAGATCATCAGGTCGTCCCGGCGCCAGCGCGGGATGAAGTCAAAGCGCGACAGGAAATCCGGGCCACCGGGCCAGAAGCGCTCCACGTCGGTGACCAGCAGGGTCCAGTCGCGTTCAGGAAGCTCGCCCAGCCGCTCGGCTTCGAAGGGGCCGTATTCAACATCCCAGTCCTGGCGGTCGACATGCCCGCTGACGATACGGCTGGCCGCGTCCGGATCGGTGGCCAGGCCGGCCAGGTCATCGGGCTCGATCGGATTCTCGAAACCGGCAATCGCGTCGCGCACCAGTAGCGGGCGCTGTTGCCAGTAGTCGCGCAGGAATTCGGCGGGCGTCAGGCCGCCGAGTAGCGCGAGCGGTTGGTTCGGGTCCGGGGCCGCCATGCCGCGCGCGGGATCAGAGTTCGCGCGCGAGTCGGTCGGCGATCCCGGTGTAGCTGCCTGGCGTCAGCTCGCGCAGGCGGGCACGGGCCTCTTCCGGGATGTCGAGGCCGTCGATGAACGCCGCCAGGCCCTCGGGGGTGATGCGCTGGCCCCGGGTCAGTTCCTTGAGCTTCTCGTAGGGCGACTCGATGCCGTAGCGGCGCATCACGGTCTGCACAGCCTCGCCGAGAACCTCCCAGTTCTGGTCCAGGTCCTCTGCTAGGCGTCCCGGCTCGATCTCCAGCTTGCCCAGGCCGCGGCCGAACGCCTTGTAGGCGATCAGCGACCAGGCGAATGCCAGGCCGATGTTGCGCAGCACGGTGGAGTCGGTCAGGTCGCGCTGGAACCGCGAAACCGGCAGCTTGCTCGCCAAGTGGTCGAACAGGGCGTTGGCCAGACCCAGGTTGCCCTCGGCGTTCTCGAAATCGATCGGGTTGACCTTGTGCGGCATGGTCGAGGAGCCGACTTCGCCGGCGACCACCTTCTGCTTGAAATAGCCCAGCGAGATGTAGCCCCAGATGTCGCGCGACGCATCCAGAAGGATCGTGTTCGCGCGCATGAAGGCGTGGAACAGCTCCGCCAGGAAGTCGTGCGGCTCGATCTGGGTCGTATGGGTGTTCGGTTCCAGGCCCAGACTCTCGATCATCCGGCGCGACAGGGACGGCCAGTCGACCTCGGGGTAGGCCACGGAATGGGCGTTGAAGTTGCCCACCGCGCCATTGATCTTGCCGAGGCAAGCCACCCCGGCGATCTCGGCGCGCTGCCGCTCCAGTCGCGCGACCACGTTGGCCAGTTCCTTGCCCATGGTGGTGGGGGAGGCGGGCTGGCCGTGGGTGCGCGCGAGCATGGGCTGTTCGGCGAAGCGGCCGGACAGTTCGCGCAGCGGCGCGAGCACGGCGTCCAGGGCCGGGATCATCACCATGTCGCGCGCCTCGCGGACCATCACGCCATAGGCCAGGTTGTTGATGTCCTCGGAGGTGCAGGCGAAGTGCACGAACTCGATCTGGCTCTGCAGGTCGGAGCGGTCCGCCATCTGTTCCTTGATGTAGTACTCGATCGCCTTCACGTCGTGATTCGTCGTGGCCTCGATCTCCTTCACGCGCGCCCCGGCCACTTCGTCGAAACTGAACGCGATCTCGTCGAGGAAGGCGCCGGCCGTATCGGTCAGCGCCGGGACCTCGGGGATCGCGGGCTCGGCGGCCAGGGCCTTGAGCCAGGCGATCTCCACCCGCACGCGGGCCTGCATCAGACCTTGTTCGGAGAAGTAGGGGGCCAGGTCGCGGGTATGCCGGGCATAGCGGCCATCGACGGGGCTGATCGCGGACAACGGGCTCAAGGACATGGGGATTCCGGGGTCGGGTTCGGGACAGGCGGCGCAGTATACTAAGGTGCTCAACTGCAATACAGCATCGCGCCACGCGCAAACCAGGAGGAAGGCATGTCGAAGCCCGCAATGCGTCAGGAACAGGACAGTCTCGGGACGGTGGAGGTCCCGGAGCAAGCCCTGTGGGGCGCCCAGACCCAGCGCGCTGTGGACAACTTCCACATCAGCGGGCGGCCGCTGCCGCAGGCCTTCATTCGCGCCCTGGCGCAGACCAAGGCGGCCTGCGCCGAGGCCAACCAGGCGCTCGACCAGCTCCCGGACGAGGTGGCCGGGGCGATCGTAGCGGCCGCCGAGACCATCGCCAGCGGCGAGCATGCCGATGCCTTCCCGGTGGATGTCTATCAGACCGGTTCCGGGACCAGCAGCAACATGAACATGAACGAGGTGATCGCAAGACTGGCCTCGAGTGATGCCTTGACGGTCCACCCGAACGATCACGTCAACCGTTCCCAAAGCTCCAATGATGTGATCCCCACCGCCCTGCATGTGGCTGCCTCCGTTCAGATGGAAAAGCAGCTGATGCCGGCCTTGCGTCATCTCATTGCGACCATCGCGCGGCGCGAGGGCGAACTGACCGCAATCGTGAAGACGGGACGCACCCATCTGATGGACGCGATGCCGGTGCGGATGAGTCAGGAGCTGTCCGGCTGGCGCCGGCAACTGGAACTGGACGTCGAACGCCTTCGCGACACGCGCGCGCGGGTCAACCGACTGGCGATCGGCGCCACGGCGGTGGGCACCGGCATCAATGCACCGGCCCAGTTCGGGGACCGGGTCACCCACCGCCTGGCGGAGCGCACCGGGATCGCCTTCGAGCGCGAACCCAACGGCTTTGCGGCACTGGCCAGCCAGGACACCGCGGTGGAGCTCTCCGGCCAGCTGCGCACCACGGCCACCAGCCTGATCAAGATCGCCAACGACCTGCGCTGGATGAATTCGGGCCCGCTGGCCGGACTGGGTGAGATCGCCCTGCCGGCCCTGCAACCGGGCAGTTCGATTATGCCGGGCAAGGTCAACCCGGTGATCCCCGAGGCGGTGATCATGGCCGCGCAGCAGGTCGTGGGCCTGGACGCCGCGGTCGCCGCCGCGGGACAGGGGGGTAATTTCCAGCTGAACGTCGGCCTGCCGCTGATCGCCGACAATCTGCTCAACCAGATGGGGCTGCTGGCGCGCGCGGCCGAACACCTTGCCGATCGGGCCATCACCGGCTTCACGGTCAACGAGGAGGTCTTGCGCGCGGCCCTGGACCGCAACCCGATCCTGGTGACGGCGCTGAACGCAGAGATCGGCTACGAGGCCGGTGCCCGGATTGCCAAGGAGGCGTACGCCAGTGGCCGGCCGATCGTTGATGTCGCGGCAGAACATACGGACATCCCGCGTGAACGCCTGCAGGCCTTGCTGAACCCGGCGACCCTGACCGAGCCCCAGACGGACTAGTCCAAGGCCGCTCGGGCCCATGGGTTCGGGGTGACGAACGGGGTCAGGCGGTTGCGGCTGGGAGCTGGACCCGGTCGCGGAGCAGGCCCCGCAGTGCGTCGAACGCCACCGGGTGCGAGAAATAGAAGCCCTGGGCCGTGTGGCAATCCAGCTGTTGCAGGATCTGCGCCTGGCGTTCGGTCTCCACGCCCTCCGCAATCACGTCCAGCCCCAGGGTATGGGCCATCAGGATGATCGCGCGGACGATCTGCGAATGTTCCTCGCCCTGGTCGAGATCCTTCACGAAGGAGCGGTCGATCTTCAGGGTGTCGGCCGGTATCTGCTTGAGTTGCACGAGGGACGCATGACCGGTTCCGAAATCATCCACCGCCAGGGACATGCCGGCGTGACGTAGTCGCTGGAAGACCCGCGCCGCCCCTTGGGGATCGTCCATGATCGCGGTCTCGGTGAGCTCCAGCTCGATACAGCGGGGCGGAATACCGGCCTCGCGGATAATGCGGTGGAAGGTCCCCGCAAGATCCGGCTGGCGCAGTTGGCGCGCGGAGACATTGATTGCGATACGCGGCAGTTCGTCTTCGGCCAGGCGCAGGGATTGCAGGTCCCGACAGACCTGGCGCAACACCCATTCCCCGATCTCCTCGATCAGGGTCATGTCCTCCGCCAGTTCGATGAAGTGGCTGGGGGGCAGCAGACCCAGCGTCGGGTGCTGCCAGCGAATCAACGCCTCCGCGCCAATGATTCGGCCGCTGCCCAACTCGATCTTGGGCTGGTAATGCAGTCTTAGCTGATCATTGGCAATTGCCTGCCCCAGTTCGTTTTCCAGCTCGAAGTGGCGGAAGGTGCGGGCGTTGAGGTCCTGAGTGTAGAACCGGAACCCGTTGCGACCGCGCTGCTTGGCCTCGTACATCGCCGCATCGGCGTTGCCGAGCAGGGTGTCCGCATCCTCGCCATCATAGGGGTAGACGGCAATCCCGCAGGAGACACTGCTGACCACCGGCTGATCGAAGATCTGCCGCTCGGTCGCCGTTTTGCGCACGACATCGGTGACCAGCCGGACAACGCCCTCCAGGCCATGGGTGTCCTCGACGAGGATGCCGAACTCGTCGCCGCCGAGACGCGACAGGGTGGTTCGCAGGTGGCGTCCCGAGCGTTCCCGGGCATGGTCCAGCAGAGCGGACAGGTCCTGGGCGACCTTGCGGATCAGCTCGTCGCCGGCACGGTGACCCAGCGAATCGTTGGTGCGCTTGAAGTTGTCCAGATCCAGCAGGATCAAGGCCACATGCCCCGCCGCGGCACCCGCGTGGCGCTCCATCGCCTGCGACAGCCGGTCGCTGAACAGCATGCGGTTGGGCAGGTTGGTCAGCGAGTCGTGGGACATGTGGTGCAGCAGCTCGCGTGACTGGCGCTCGGTGATGCGCTGCAGTGCCTTCTGGCGCCGGTCCATCATCTGAAACAGGTCGGCACTCTCCAGGGCATAGGCCGTGTTGAACAGCACCATGGTCAGTGTCGACAGGATCATCTCGTAGCGTTGCAGCTCCGCCTGCCGGAAGCGGGCGACGAACATCCCGCGAATCCGGGTGCGCGTCGAGATCACGTGCAGCATCACACTCTCGCCCTCGACCGGGGAGGGCAGACAGACCGGATGGTTCTGGTGCAGCGCCCAGGAGAACTGGCCATCCTGGATCAGTTGTTCGACGGTCTCCGACAGGTCCGGCGTCAGCTCCCCGGGGCGTTCCTGATAGTCGAGGTTGAACGAGCAGTCGTTGTCCAGGACGTACACCGCCATGTCCTGTGTCGGCAGCAGGCGCCGGATGGACTCGATGGTGTTCTGGATAATCAGTTCGGGACTGCGGTTGCGGTCGGTGTCACCGAAGATCGCCGTCGTCGAGGCGAGCACATCCATCGCATAGGCGTTGGCTTCCAGTGCTTCCTCGAGGAATCGGATGCGCTCATGGAGGGCATTGACCTCCTCGGGCGTGCGGTACGATGGGCTCATGCAACAGCGTCCTTTGCTTGCATACAGGCTCAGTCGAGGAGGATCGTCTGCATCTGATCCAGATGCTTGCGCGCGTGGCCGATGATGTCCTCGTAGACCGCCATCTCCAGGCCAATGCGGTCGAAGGTCTCCGGGGCAACCGGGGGCACGAAACGTTCCCCGGAGGATCCCAGCCGCAAGGAATTGGCGATGCTGTCGGCGACGTGCACGATGGCCGTCTCCACGGGAAACGCGCGGGCCTCTTCCGGGGCATGGTGGTAGCGCGTGGCCTCCACCTGGGCCGGGGCCATCCCCCATTCCTCCAGCAGGGCGGACCCGATGGCGGCGTGGTCAAAACCCAGCAGCTCGCGTTCTGCCTCGTACAACAGGCACTGCTCGCGCTCGCGGATGTTGATCAGCTCCTCAGTGCGGCTGCCCAGCCGAAGAAACAGCAGCAGCCGCCCGAGGTCGTGCATGATCCCGTAAAGGTACAGGCGCTCGATGTTCGCTTCGCGCCGAAAGCGGGCGATCGAGCGGCTGAGCACGCCGACTGCAATGCTGTGGCGCCAGAACGATTCCATGTCGACGCCGATGACCGGCAGGCCGCGGAAGTGCTCGATCACGATGGTCGACAGCACGATCTGCCGCATCTGTTGCAGGCCGATGATGGAGACTGCCCGGTGCAGGGTATCGATCGGTTCGGGGAAACCGTACAGTGAAGAGTTCGCCATGCGCAGCGTCTTCGCCGCAATGGCCGGGTCCAGTTCCACCGCCTCGGTAATCCCGGCCACGTTCGCGGTCGGGTCGCTAAGGCGCGAGAAGATCGTGTTGTAACTCCCGGAAAAGCTGCACAACGAGTCATCCTGCTCGAGAAACTCGGCAACGGTCATCATGCGCTCCGAGCCTTGTGGCCGCGGCGCATGAGCTCGTCGATCAGCTGGGCACGCGCGATGGAGTAGATGCCGTCCATGGGATGGGCGGTCAAGTCACAGTGACGGAAGCGCTCGGCCAGGATCGTGTCGGCCTGTTCCTCCATCTCCGGCGTGGGCCGGGCCTCCGGCGACAGGTCCGGGACCGCGTCGTCCCGCGAATCGTTGGCCGCGGCATGTTCGTCCTCGACGATCTCGACAGTGCTGATGCCCCAGGACAGGAGCACGCGGATCTGCTTGTCCTGGAGCACCATGCCGGCGGGGATCAGGAGACGGCCGGAACGGTCATGCACGGCTGTTGCCAGCGTCTGACCGGACTGAATCACCTCCGTGGATACCCGCCGTCCCATGGCCAAACCTTATGCGGAAGCTGCGAGCTGGCGCAACACGTAGGGCAGGATGCCGCCGTGGCGGAAGTAATCCACCTCCTGCGGGGTATCCAGCCGCACACGTACGGCAAAGGTCTTGCGGTGGCCATCATCGGCCACGGCCGTGACCGTGGCCTCGCGCGACTCGCCGTTCTCCACGCCGGTAATGCTGTAGGTCTCGCGCCCGGTCAGTCCGTGGCTGGCCGCGTTCTCGCCGGGCAGGAACTGCAGCGGCAGTACGCCCATCCCCACCAGGTTGGAGCGGTGGATACGCTCGAAGGTCTCGACGATGACCGCCTTGACGCCCAGCAGCAGGGTGCCCTTGGCGGCCCAGTCGCGCGAAGAGCCGGTGCCATATTCCTGTCCGGCGATGACGATCAGCGGGGTGTCTTCTGCCTGGTACTGCATCGCCGCGTCGTAGATCGACATCTGCTCGCCATCCGGCAGGTGCTGGGTCACGCCCCCCTGGGTCCCGGGCGCCAGCAGATTGCGCAGGCGCACGTTGGCGAAGGTCCCGCGCATCATCACTTCATGGTTCCCGCGGCGGGAGCCATAGGAGTTGAAGTCGGCCGGCTTCACGCCCTTCGATTCCAGATAGCGACCCGCCGGGCTGTCCTTGGCGATGGAGCCGGCCGGGGAGATGTGGTCCGTGGTCACCGAATCACCCAGCAGCGCGAGGACGCGCGCGCCCTGGACATCGTTCCAGGGCGTAGGCGTCATGCTCATGCCCTCGAAGTAGGGCGGGTTGCGTACGTAGGTGGAATCCTCCTGCCAGTCGAAGCGCTGACCCTGCGGCGCCTCCAGGTTGCGCCAGCGTTCCTCGCCGGAATAGAGGTCACCATAGGCGCTGGTAAAGCTGCTGGCGCCGACATGGCTGGCCACCGCCTCGCGCACTTCTTGCGTGGTCGGCCAGATATCCTTCAGGTAGACCGGCTCGCCCTGTTGATTCTCCCCGATCGGGTCGCTGTACAGGTCGATGTTGCTGCGTCCGGCCAGGGCGTAGGCAACCACCAGCGGCGGCGAGGCCAGGAAGTTCATCTGCACCTCCGAGTGGATCCGCCCCTCGAAGTTGCGGTTGCCGGAGAGCACCGAGCTGACGATCAGGTCATCCTTGATGATGGCCTCGGAGATCGGTTCCGGCAGCGGACCGGAGTTGCCGATGCAGGTGGTGCAGCCATAGCCCACCACGTGGAAACCGAGGGCCTCGAGGTCCGGCAACAGACCGGATTTCTCGAGGTAATCGGTCACCACGCGGGAGCCTGGAGCCAGCGATGTCTTCACCCAGGGCTTCACCTGCAGTCCGGCCTCGCGTGCCTTGCGCGCCACCAGGCCGGCACCCAGCATCACCGAGGGGTTGGAGGTGTTGGTGCAGGAGGTGATTGCCGCGATCACGATGTCGCCGTGATCCAGGGTGAAGGTCTCGCCGTCCATCTCGATGGCGGTGTGGTGGGGCTCTTCCGCCTGATGCTCGACGCCCACGGCGGTATGCCCGCCCTCGGCCGCGAAGCGCTCGGCGTCGTCCGGTTCATCGGCGCCGCTCTCGCGCTCTTTCAGCATGGTGTCGAGGTGGCGGCTAATGGTGGCGCCGGCCTGGCTCAGCGGGATGCGGTCTTGCGGGCGCTTGGGCCCGGCCAGGCTTGGCTCCACGGTAGACAGATCCAGCTCCAGCATGTCCGTGTATCGCGCGATCGGGGCATTGTCGTTGCGCCACAGGCCCTGGGCCTTCGCGTAGGCCTCGATGAACTCGATGTGCTGGGCGTCGCGCCCGGTCAGGCGCAGGTAGGTCAGGGTCTCATCATCGATCGGGAAGATGCCGCAGGTGGCGCCATATTCCGGGGCCATGTTGGCGATGGTGGCGCGATCGGCCAGCGGCAGATCGGCCAGGCCGTCGCCGAAGAACTCGACGAACTTGCCGACCACGCCCTTCTTGCGCAACGTCTCGACGATCACCAGCACCAGGTCGGTCGCGGTCGCGCCCTCGGCCAGCTTGCCGGTCAGGCGGAAGCCCACGACCTGCGGGATCAGCATGGAGATCGGCTGGCCGAGCATCGCGGCCTCGGCCTCGATGCCACCCACGCCCCAGCCGAGCACGCCCAGGCCGTTGATCATGGTGGTGTGGGAGTCGGTCCCGACCAGGGTGTCGGGGTAGGCCATGCAGCCCCCCTCGGCCTGGTCATCCACGAACACCGTGCGCGCCAGGTACTCGAGGTTCACCTGGTGGACGATGCCGGTGTCCGGCGGCACCACCTTGAAGGTGTCGAACGCCTGCTGGCCCCACTTGAGGAAGCTGTAGCGCTCGCGGTTACGCGAGTATTCGAGCTCGGCGTTCAGGTTCATCGCGTTGGCGTTGCCGTGGGCATCCACCTGCACGGAGTGGTCGATGACCAGTTCGGCCGGCTGCAGCGGGGTGATCTTCTTCGGATCGCCGCCCAGGGCCTCCATTGCATCGCGCATCGCGGCGAGGTCGACGACCGCCGGCACCCCGGTGAAGTCCTGCAGCAGCACGCGCGCCGGACGGAACGCGATCTCCTGGGTCGGTTCGGCCTTCGGATCCCAGTCCAGCAAGGCCTCGATGTCGGCGCGGCGCACCGTGCGCTCGTCCTCGAAGCGCAGCAGGTTTTCCAGCAGCACCTTCAGCGCAAACGGCAGGTCGGTCGCCCGGGCGTCGTCGGTGATCGGCACGTAGCGGCATTCGCGGCCGCCAGCGGTGAGGGTCCGGGTGTTCTTGGGGTCAGCGTGGCTCATGTGCGTCTTCCGCGTTCAGGTATTGAGTCGATTGAGGATGTCATGCGCTTCGCGAATCAGCCGCTTGCGGCCGAAAAGCAATTTCCAGCGCGATCCACCGGCCTGGCGCCAGAGGACCGCCGCGCGGATCCCGGCCAGCAGCAACGCACGGATGCGCGCGGCGGTGTCGGGATTGGAGAGGTTGTTCTGTTCGCCCTGCACGATGATGCGCGGGCCGAGCTCGGAGATGGTCTCCTTGTAGATCTCGGCCAGCCGGGCAATCACGCTTTCGTGGGTAATGTGGAAGTAGTCGATCTGGCGCTGGGCGCCCTGCAGGCCGTCGGTCAGCTTCTGCAGCATGTCGTCGCGCTTTTGCAGCTTGCGCTCGAGGAAGATCAGCCCGATGGCGTAGCGGGTGATCTCCATGTCTGGCGGCTTGCTGCCGTTTTGCAGCTGGCTCTCGATACGTTCCAGGCCACTGCGCAGGCTGACCGCCTCGCGATAGACCGCTTCCGGGGTGTCCGCGTCGAAGGCGAACAGGCTCCCGACCAGGACCTCGAATTCGTAGTCGTCGCAGCTCCCGCGCCAGGCCAGATCCTTGACCAGGCTCGCGCACTGGAAGAGGGCGGCCAGCGCCAGGGTGCGGTTGTGATCGGAGCGGTCCAAACCAGTCGGTTCCTTGGGTGGGTCGGAGTCGGGTCGCCGGGCAGCGGCCACTATACCGGAAGTGGCCTGGCAGACTCACGGCGCATTCGTGGTTCGTGTGGCGATCACCGCCCCGCCCAGGCAGACATCGCCGCGGTAGAAGGCGATGGACTGCCCCGGCGTCGCCGCGCGTTGGGGTGTGTCGAAGACCACGGTGGCGCCGGCCGTGTCCAGCGCCTGCACCCGGCATTCCTGCAAGGGCTGGCGATGGCGTAACCGGGCCTGCAGCGGCTCACCGGGGACCGGTACATCGTGGATCCAGTGCACCACCTCGGTGGTCAGTGAGGGGCTCATCAATAGCGGGTGCTGCGGATCCTGGGCGACCACCAGGGTGTTGCTGTCCAGGTCCTTGTCGACGACATACCACGGGGCTTCGGCAAAGCCGTCGACCCCGCCGATCCCCAGGCCCTGGCGCTGACCGAGGGTGTAGAACATCAGACCCTGGTGGCGACCGACCACCTGGCCTTCCGGGGTGCGCATCGCTCCCTCGGGCGCTTTCAGGTACTGGGCGAGGAAGTCACGGAAGCGTCGCTCGCCAATGAAGCAGATCCCGGTGGAATCCTTGCGCGCATGGTTCGGCAGACCCAGTTCCCGGGCGCGTTCGCGGACCTGATGCTTGGGAATGTCTCCGAGCGGGAACAGGGCGGGGCGCAGTTGCTCCTGGGTCAGGGTATGCAGGAAGTAGGTCTGGTCCTTGTTGGCATCGGCCGCCTGGCACAGCTCACTGTAGTGCGCGTGATGGCGCACCCGGGCGTAGTGACCGGTGGCAATCCAGCGCGCCCCGAGATCCCGGGCATGATCGAGGAACGAGCGGAACTTGATCTCGCGGTTGCAGAGGATGTCGGGGTTCGGGGTGCGCCCGGCCTCGTACTCATGCAGAAACTGCGTGAACACCCGCTGGCGGTAGTCCTCGGTAAAGTTGGCCTTGTGCAGGGGGATCTCGAGAGAGTCCGCCACTTCGCGCGCCATTGCGTAGTCGGCCTCGGCGGCGCAGTACTCGGCGTCGTCGTCATCTTCCCAGTTCTTCATGAACAGGCCTTCGACGCGATAGCCGGCCTCCAGCAGGCGGCTGGCCGCGACAGCGGAATCGACCCCACCGGACAATCCGACGATGACGCGCTCGCCGCGCATCATGCGCCCGGCGCCCGAACCAGATCGCCCACCGCCGCGAGCGGCAGCCGCAAGCCGTCCTGATACCGGCGGATGCTGCGCATCACCAGCAGACTGCGCAAGGGCCATTCACCCTCGGCCTGTTCGGGCGCCAGCCAGTGCAGGGCATGAATCGCCGGGTCGCGGGGGGCAGGGGATTGAACCGGTGACACCGGGCCGCAGAAGGTCACGCGCAGAATCACGGCGCCGCTGGCCACTTGCAGCAAGTCGCAGCCGAGGGCCGCCTCGGGCACGAATTCCAGGCAGGTTTCCTCGCGGACCTCGCGGATCACGGCCCCGATCAGGTCCTCGTCGGCATCCAGGTGGCCTGCGGGCTGGTTCAGCACCCGGCGGCCGGCGTCGGTTTCCTCGACGAACAGGAACCGGCCCTCGCGCTCGATTACGGCGGCCACGGTGATATGACAGGGGAGGCGGTCGGTCATGGCACGGATGATAACGCAGGCTGCCGGTCGGGCTGCCATAGGGGAACGCGCAATCGCGCACTGGTTCGGTCACCGGAAAACCCGGTCCGGCATGTATAATCAGGTCATACGTGATTAACGATTCATCTACGAAATCCGCACAAGGAGTTGGCATGGCCTATCAGCACATTCAGGTCCCGGAGAAGGGCGAACGCATCACTGTCGACGACCAGGGGAAGCTGCAGGTGCCGGATCATCCGGTGATCCCCTACATCGAAGGTGACGGGATCGGTGTGGACATCACCCCGGTGATGCGCCGGGTGACCGATGCGGCGGTGGAAAAGGCCTACGGCGGCAAGAAGGCCATCGAGTGGATGGAGGTTTACGCCGGCGAGAAGGCGACGCAGGTCTACGATGACGACTCCGGGCTGCCTGACGAGACCCTGGAGGCGGTGAAGGACTATCGCGTGTCGATCAAGGGTCCGCTGACCACCCCGGTGGGTGGCGGCTTCCGCTCCCTGAATGTGGCCCTGCGTCAGAAGCTGGATCTGTATGTCTGTCTGCGCCCGGTGCGCTATTACGACGGCACCCCGAGCCCGCTGAAGGAGCCGGAGAAGACCGACATGGTGATCTTTCGCGAGAACTCCGAGGACATCTACGCCGGGATCGAGTTCGAGTCGGGGACCCCGGAGGTCAAGAAGGTCATCGACTTCCTGCAGGACGAGATGGGTGTCACCCAGATCCGCTTCCCGGAGACCGCCGGGATCGGTGTGAAGCCGGTCTCCAGCGAAGGCACCAAGCGCCTGGTGCGCAAGGCCATCGAATATGCGATCGATAACGATCGCCCGTCGGTGACCCTGGTGCACAAGGGCAACATCATGAAATTCACCGAAGGCTCCTTCAAGGCCTGGGGCTACGAGCTGGCACGCGAGGAATTCGGTGCGAAGGATCTGGACGGCGGTCCGTGGCAGACCTTCAAGAACCCGAAGACCGGGCGTGACATCGTGATCAAGGATGTGATCGCCGACGCCTTCCTGCAACAGATCCTGCTGCGCCCGGAGGACTACTCGGTGATCGCGACCCTGAACCTGAACGGCGACTACATCTCCGACGCCCTCGCGGCCCAGGTGGGTGGTATCGGCATCGCGCCGGGGGCGAACCTGTCCGACAGCACGGCGATGTTCGAGGCCACGCACGGCACGGCGCCCAAGTATGCCGGTCAGGACAAGGTGAACCCGGGGTCGCTGATCCTGTCTGCCGAGATGATGCTGCGGCACCTGGGCTGGTCGGAAGCGGCCGACCTGGTGGTCAAGGGCATGGGTGGAGCGATCAGTGCCAGCGAGGTCACCTACGACTTTGCGCGGCAGATGGATGGCGTCGAGCCGATCGACTGCTCGGCCTTCGGCGAGGCGATGATCAAGCACATGTGAGGGTCGGGTGGTCGGAGTGTCCGTAAGGGCACTTGGCCTGAACCCGGAACCAATCGAGGATGACGACTAACAAACGAGTAACCGCTGAAGGCGTAATTTCGACCGATGAGTAATGACAAGCCCCAATCCCCCGATCGAGACGACTCGGTAACGGTCGAAGAATCGAGGCCGGAGCTCAAGCCACCGCGACAGTACAAGGTGGTGTTGCTCAACGACGACTTCACGCCGATGGAGTTCGTGATCGAAGTACTGGAGACCTTCTTCAGCATGGATCGCGAGAAGGCCACCCGGGTCATGTTGCATGTGCATACGCGTGGCAAAGGCGTATGCGGCATCTTTACCCGGGATGTGGCCGAGACCAAGGTGGCGCAGGTGAACGACTATGCCCGCAGTCATCAGCACCCACTGCTTTGCTCGATGGAGGAGGTCTGACTCCCATGCTCGACAAGGAACTCGAATTCAGCCTGAACATGGTCTTCAAGGAGGCCCGCGAAAAGCGTCACGAGTTCGTGACGGTTGAGCATCTGCTGATGGCGCTGGCGCAAAATCCCAGCGCTGCCACGGTGCTGCGGGCCTGCGGGGGCGATCTCGATCGCATCCGCGACGAGCTTGCGGCCTATATTGACGAAAACACGCCGCGCATCCCGCCGAGCGATTCGCGCGAGACCCAGCCAACCCTGGGCTTCCAGCGAGTGCTGCAGCGGGCGGTATTCCATGTGCAATCCAGCGGGCGCAAGGAGGTCTCCGGCGCCAACGTGCTGGTGGCCCTGTTCGGAGAGCAGGACAGCCAGGCCCTGTACGTGCTGGGTCAGCAGAATATCTCGCGTCTGGACGTCGTGAATTTCATCTCCCACGGCATCTCCAAGGTCGGGGAAGACGAACTCGGGGCCCAGCCCAACCCGGGCGAGTCCCAGGGCGAGCCGGTGGAGGGTGAACGCGAAGAAAAGACCAACGCGCTGCAGCTCTACGCCGCCAACCTGAACGACAAGGCGCGCAAGGACGAGATCGACCCGCTGATCGGGCGCGATCACGAGATCGAACGCACCATCCAGATCCTCTGCCGCCGCCGCAAGAACAACCCATTGCTGGTGGGCGAGGCCGGCGTGGGCAAGACCGCGATCGCCGAGGGTCTGGCGCGCCGCATCGTCGATGAACAGGTACCGGACGCGATCGCGTCTGCCACCGTCTATTCGCTGGATCTGGGCGCGCTGGTCGCCGGCACCAAGTACCGCGGTGACTTCGAGAAGCGCCTGAAAGGCGTGCTCGCCCAACTCAAGAAAGAGCCGGGCGCGGTGCTGTTCATCGACGAAATCCACACCATCATCGGGGCCGGAGCGGCCTCCGGCGGGGTGATGGACGCCTCCAACCTGATCAAGCCGATGCTCGCCTCGGGCGAGCTGAAGTGCATCGGGTCCACCACCTATCAGGAATATCGCGGCATCTTCGAAAAGGACCGGGCCCTGGCGCGGCGCTTCCAGAAGATCGAGGTGCCGGAGCCGACGGTGGACGAGACCGAGCAGATCCTGCGCGGCCTGAAGTCCCGCTTCGAGACGCACCACAACGTGCGCTTCACCAAGCCGGCCCTGCGCGCGGCGGCGGAACTGGCCGATCGCTACATCACCGACCGTTTCCTGCCGGACAAGGCCATCGACCTGATCGACGAGGCCGGGGCCAGCCGGCAGTTGCAGCCGGTCAGCCAGCGCAAGAAGACCATCGGCGTCCAGGACATCGAGACGATCGTGGCCAAGATCGCGCGCATCCCGCCGAAGTCCGTCTCCAGTTCCGACAAGGAGACCCTGCGCCACCTCGATCGCAACCTGAAGATGACCGTCTTTGGACAGGACGAGGCCATCGGGACGTTATCCACCGCGATCAAGATGGCCCGCTCCGGGCTGGGCGACATGGACAAGCCGATCGGCTCGTTCCTGTTTGCCGGGCCGACCGGTGTCGGCAAGACCGAAGTCACACGCCAACTGGCGCAGCAGATGGGCATCCATCTGGCCCGCTTCGACATGTCCGAGTATATGGAGCGGCATACCGTATCTCGCCTGATCGGGGCGCCGCCAGGCTATGTGGGCTACGAACAGGGAGGGTTGCTGACCGATGCCATCCTGAAGCATCCGCATTCGGTGCTGCTGCTGGACGAGATCGAGAAGGCCCACCCGGACGTGTTCAATGTGCTGCTGCAGGTGATGGATCACGGCACGCTGACCGATGCCAATGGGCGCGAGGTCGACTTCCGCAACGTGATCCTGGTTATGACCACCAACGCGGGGGCCGAGCAGGCCAGCCGTCCATCGGTGGGCTTTACCAAGCAGGATCATTCCAGCGATGCGATGGAAGCGATCAAGCGCACCTTCACGCCGGAGTTCCGCAACCGCCTGGATGCCACCATTCAGTTCGGGCCGCTGGACGAGGCCACCATTCTCAGCGTGGTCGACAAGTTCCTGATCCAGCTGCAAGCCCAGCTCGACGAGAAGAAGGTGCATATGACGGTCGAGCCGGAGGCGCGTGCCTGGCTGGCCGAGCACGGCTACGATGTCAAGATGGGCGCGCGCCCGATGGCGCGTACGTTGCAGGAGTACATCAAAAAGCCGCTGGCCGACGAGCTGCTGTTCGGGCGACTGGCCCACGGTGGCGAAGTGGTGGTCCGATTGGGCGAGGCTGGTCTGGAGCTGGATATCCAGGAAACGGCGGTGCCGTCCTGACGCGGCTCGCCGATCCGGCGTTACCGGGCCCGGGAGGGCCCGCAAACGAAGAAGCCCCGGTCCGGCCGGGGCTTCTTCGTTGGAGAGGGAACTTACTTGTTGCGGTAGACGATACGACCCTTGGTCAGGTCATAGGGCGTCATCTGCACGATCACCTTGTCACCGCGCAGGATCCGGATGTAATGCTTGCGCATTTTTCCGGAGATGTGCGCCGTGATCGTGTGCCCGTTTTCGAGCTCCACCCGGAAGGTGGTGTTGGGGAGCGTTTCGACTACAGTGCCCTCCAGCTCGATTTCGTCTTCCTTCGCCATACGGTCCCTCTCGTATTGAATCAAGGTGCGACATTATCCGGATGCACCGGCGGAACACAAGTCACGTGGCGGCTTTCGGGGGACATAGCCACGCCCCGGCGACGGACCAGAGGCGGTCCCTGCGGATGGGCGGCGTTTGCCGGGGTGTACGTGACCGCCTACACTACGCGCGCTTTCACGCGCGAGATCTGTAACGAATGACAACTTCTTGGGCCGCCGTATTTCCGGGGCAAGGGTCCCAGTCCGCCGGCATGCTGGCCGATCTGGGCGATGACCACGCCATTGTCCGCGACACCTTTCAGGAAGCGTCGGATTGCCTCGACGCGGATCTCTGGAGCCTTTGTCAGCATGGTCCGGTGGAACAACTCAACCAGACCGAGTGGACACAACCGGTGATGCTGGCTGCCGGGGTCGCCGCTTGGCGCCTCCTGACCGAACAAACGGACGCCCGCCCGCAGGCCGTCGCGGGCCACAGCCTGGGCGAGTACAGCGCCCTGGTGGCCGCCGGCGTCCTGCGCTTCCCGGATGCGGTACGCCTGGTCGCCGAGCGCGCCCGGGCCATGCAGGCTGCGGTGCCGGAGGGTGAAGGCGCGATGGCGGCCATCCTTGGGCTCGACGATGCCGCGGTACACGCGCTTTGCCTCGAGCATGCCGGTGGCGAGATCCTGGAGGCGGTCAATCTGAACGCACCGGGGCAGGTCGTGATCGCGGGCAATGCCACTGCGGTGGATCGGGCCGTAAGCGGTGCCAAGGATGCTGGTGCGAAGCGCGCCCTGAAGCTGCCAGTCTCGGTCCCGTCGCATTGCGCACTGATGCGCCCGGCCGCGGAACGCCTGCAGGCGGCCCTGGACGGCACCACCTTTCAGTCCCCCACCATCCCGGTCTGGCAGAATGTGACTGCCGCGCCGACCGATGCCGCCACGGCCATCAAGGAAAATCTGGCCGCGCAGCTGTATCGCCCGGTGCGCTGGGTCGAGACCATTCGCGGCTTGCGCGGGCAGGGCGTGGCGGTTCAGGTTGAATGCGGGCCGGGACGCGTCCTGACCGGTCTTGCCAAACGCATCGACCGCGAACTGGAACTGTTCGATGTTGCCGACCGCGATACCCTGAAGGTCACGCTCGAACGTCTGGCCGCGGGCTGATCGACCGACTGCGACTTTCTCTCACTTGAAGTAAAGGCTTAACCATGTCCGACAGCAAACGTGTAGCCCTTGTAACCGGTGCAAGCCGCGGAATTGGCGCGGCCATTGCCCGCCGTCTGGCGGAGCAGGGCCTGCAGGTGGTGGGTACCGCGACCAGTGAGTCCGGCGCCGAACGGATCACCGAAACCCTGAAGCAATGGGGCGGGCGCGGCATTGCGATGGACGTGACCGACGCGGACTCCGTCGCAACCGGCCTGCAGGCGATCCAGGAACAGGAAGGGCCGATCGAGGTGCTGGTCAACAATGCCGGTATTACTCGCGACAACCTGTTCATGCGAATGAAGGACGCGGAATGGGACGCAGTCCTCGACACGAACCTGTCCGCTGCCGTGCGCCTGACACAGCGCCTGCTGAAAGGCATGATGAAGCTGCGCCGCGGCCGCATCATCCTGGTGGGTTCGGTCGTGGGCTCCACCGGCAACGCCGGGCAGACCAACTACGCCGCCGCGAAAGCCGGCCTTGCTGGATTTGCCCGTTCCCTGGCGCGCGAGGTCGGGAGCCGCAGTATCACCGTGAACACGGTCGCACCGGGTTTCATCGATACCGACATGACCCGCGAACTGGGCGATGACACCAAACAGGCCCTGCTCGGACAGATTCCGCTGGGGCGCCTGGGGGCGCCGGAAGAGATCGCCGCGGCCGTCGGTTTCCTGGCCTCCGAGGAGGCCGGATACATCACCGGCGAGATCCTGCATGTGAACGGCGGGATGTTCATGCATTGATCACGACGGGTCGGCCGTAGGCCGCCCGCACGACCCGCTGCGCGGATCGCTAGATCGCGGCGGGGCTTTTCTCTAGAATGGCGGACCTTTCAACGAAGCCGCCTCACACTGAAGGGGATTTCTGAACCATGAGTAGCATTGAAGAACGCGTCAAGAAAATCGTTGTCGAGCAGCTGGGTGTCAAGGAAGAGGACGTGACCAACGCGGCCGGCTTCGTCGACGACCTGGGTGCGGATTCGCTGGACACGGTGGAACTCGTCATGGCGCTCGAAGAGGAATTCGAAACCGAAATCCCGGACGAGCAGGCGGAAAAGATCACCACCGTGCAGCAGGCGATCGATTACATCAACGAGCACATGAAGGACTGATTCGACGCCTCCGGGCGCCGATCAGGACGACGCGAACGGGCCTTCCTGCGCGCAGGGCGGCCCTTCGTCGTTGCGCTGAGCGCGTAATTTCAGTCTTTCGAGGAGAACACATTGGCTAAGCGACGTGTCGTGATTACCGGACTGGGGATCGTCTCCCCGGTCGGATCCACTATCGACAAGGCCTGGAGCAACATCAAGGCCGGCAAGAGCGGCATTTCCCCCATCGATGTCTTCGATGCATCGGACATGCCGGTGAAGATCTCCGGCGCGGTCCGGGACTTCGAAGCCAATGACTACGTCCCGCCGAAAGACCAGAAGAAGATGGACACCTTCGTCCTTTACGGGATCGCGGCGGGGCTTCAGGCCCTGGATGACTCCGGTTTGGAAGTCACCGAGGAGAACGCCGAGCGGATCGGGGTGGCCATTGGCTCCGGGATCGGCGGGCTGCCTTATATCGAACGCTCCTACGGCGCGTACTTGAAGGGCGGGGCGCGCAAGATCTCCCCGTTCTTCGTGCCCAGTGCGATCATCAACATGGTGGCCGGGAACCTGTCCATCATGCGCAACCTGCAGGGTCCGAACATCTCCATCGTCTCGGCCTGCGCCACCGGTACCCACAACATCGGCGACGCCGCTCGCATGATCGCCTATGGGGACGCCGATGCCATGGTCGCCGGCGGGGCCGAGATGGCCACCACGCCACTGGGCATTGGCGGCTTTGCCGCCGCCCGCGCGCTGTCCACTCGCAATGACGACCCTGAACGCGCCTCGCGTCCCTGGGACAAGGACCGCGATGGCTTTGTGCTGAGCGATGGCGCCGGTGTAATGATGCTCGAAGAATACGAGCACGCGAAGGCCCGCGGGGCCCACATCTACTGCGAAGTGGCCGGCTTCGCCTGGAATGCGGATGCGCACCACATGACGCAGCCGATCCAGGATGGTTCCGGTGCCGCCAAGTGCATGCATCGTGCCTTGAAAGATGCCGGGGTGAATCCGGAAGAGGTTGGGTACATCAATGCTCACGGGACCTCGACCCCCGCAGGTGACCTGGCGGAGACCCAGGGCCTGAAGAAGGCCTTCGGCGATCACGCCTACAAGCTCATGGTCAACTCCACCAAGTCGATGACCGGCCACCTGCTGGGTGCCGCCGGCGGGATCGAGGGCGTGTTTACCGCCCTGGCGCTGCGCGATCAGGTGTCACCGCCGACCATCAACCTGGAAAACCCGAGCGAAGGGTGCGACCTGAACTACGTGGCCAACGAGGCCCGCGAAATGAAGACCAAGGTCGGCCTGTCGAACTCCTTCGGTTTCGGGGGCACCAACGGCACTCTGGTGTTCCGCAGCATCTGACGCTGCGACGCCGCCATGGCGGTCCATGAACTGGCCGCCGGGGTCGACTTTGCGGCCCTGGCGCGGCGATTCCCAGAGCGCTATCCCCACCTGCTGGAGTCGGCCCTGATCGGGCAGGCTCCGGCTCGTTTTTCCATCCTGTTCGCCTTCCCCGGCCGCACGTTGTCCAGTGCGGCCGGAGAGGACGTGGTGGGCGTGCTGGATCAGGATCTCTCGAGCACACCACCACTCGACCCCGACGACGCCGCATATGCCCATCTCCCGTTCCTCGGGGGATGGTTCCTGTACGCCGGGTACGAACTGGCCTGGCGCATGGAGCCGGCCCTGGGTGATTGCCGCTCGGACCCCTGGCTGCCGGATGCCCTGGTGACCTATTTCCCGGCGGCACTGATCCACGATCACCACGAGGGGACCACCTGGTTCGTCGACGAGGCAGGCGATTGCGCGCGTTTGGAGCGGGTGGAGTCGGACTGCGCGACAGTCCGGGGCCAGCCGAGTCCCGCATCCGAGCCGCTGCCCGCCCTGGCCCTTCAGGAGGAGGACGCCCAGCGCTATCGCGACGCAGTGATGAAGGGCCTCGAGTACATCCGGGCCGGCGACACCTTTCAGGTCAATCTATCCCGCGAATGGCGTGCCACCGCCGCGCAGCCGCTGGATCCGGCGGGGCTGTACACCCGCCTGCGCGAGGCCAATGCCGCGCCGTTTGCCGCGTGGCTGCAACTCCCCGGTGCTCACGTGATCAGTTCCTCCCCAGAGCGGCTGGTGTCGGTCGAAAACGCCATGGTCGAGACCCGGCCGATTGCGGGGACCCGTCGCCGCGATCCGGATGCGGAAGAAGACCGGCGTCTTTTCAGTGAGTTGACGTTCAACATCAAGGAACGCGCCGAGCATGTCATGCTCGTGGATCTGGAACGCAATGATGTCGGGCGCGTGGCCGAGATCGGTAGCGTGCGCGTGGCAGAGCTGATGACCATCGAGAGCTATCGCCGGGTGCATCACATCGTCTCCAGCATTGTCGGGCGCCTGCGCCCGGGCACCACCACGGCCGACATCCTGCGCGCGGTCTTTCCGGGCGGCACCATCACCGGCTGCCCGAAGATCCGCAGCATGCAGATCATCCAGGAACTGGAACAACAGGCCCCACGTGGGGCCTATACCGGAGGCTGCGGGTACGTCAGCCGCCACGGCCGCATGGATACCAATATCCTGATCCGAACCCTCGTCGTTCGGGGGAACGAACTGCGGTTTCGGGCGGGGGCGGGCATCGTCGCGGACTCCGATCCCGAGCGCGAGCTGGAGGAGACCCGGCACAAGGCACACGGCCTGCTGGAGGCGCTGCAGGGGGCGGGGGGGAAGAGCCCATGATCCTGGTGAATGGCGAGCCCGAGGGGCGGGTATCGCCATTGGATCGGGGGCTACTCCTGGGCGACGGCCTGTTCGAGACGCTACGGGTGCGACAGGGCCGACCACAGCTATGGGCCTACCACTGGGCCCGCCTGACGCGCGGGCTGGAGCAACTCGGGTTTCCGCAACTCGGCGAGACCGCGGTGCTGGACGAGATTGCGCGAGTGGCGACCCTGCCAGTCTGCATGGTCCGGCTGACGGTGACCCGGGGTGAGGGGCCAAGGGGCTACGCGCCGCCCGCGGCACCGGCACTGACTCGGATCGTCAGTGCCAGTCCGGCGCTGGACGACGCCGCCCCCACTGAACGCGAATCCCTGAGCCTGGGTTGGGCCGCAGTGCCGATCGGCGTAAACCCGGCGCTCGCGGGCCTCAAGCACACCAGTCGCCTGGAACACGTGATGGCCCGGCGCAGCTGGCAACCGGGCTGGGACGAGGCAATCCTCCACGATGCGCTGGGGCGCGTGGTCAGCGCCACGCAGGGGAATCTCTGGCTGCGCGAAGGGCGTACCTTGCTCACCCCGCCGGTGGATCAGTCCGGGATCGCCGGTACGCGGCGCGCCTGGGTCCTCGAGCATGCCGAACGGTTTGGGTTCGAGGTGATCGAGGCGTACCCGGACCCCGCGCGTATCGAGGGAGCCGATGCGCTCTATGTCAGCAACGCGCGTATCGGGATGACCCCGGCCGTGCTGTCCGAAGGGGACAAGCGGGGGCCTGCGTGGCAGGATGATCCGCTGTATCCAATGGGAATTGCATTGCATGAAGCGGATTAGCCTCGCTGTCCTGGCGCTCCTGGTCGTTCTGGCCCTGGGCGCCGCCTGGTGGCTGAGCGAACACTACCAGGCGCAGCTGGATACGCCGATGGCGCTGGACGCCTCGGAGCGCTTTCAGTTGGAACCGGGGCAGGGGCTGCGTTCGGTGAGCAGGACCTTTGCCGAACGCGGCTGGGTGGATTCTGCCTGGGTGCTCGAGGCCTATGGACGGCGTCAGGGGATTGCACCGCGTCTCCAGGCGGGAGAATACGCCGTGACGCCGGGCATGACCCCGCGCGAACTGATCCATGCGATGGCCCGCGGCGAGGTGGTGCAGCATCGCCTCACGTTCCCCGAGGGCTGGACCATCCGCCAGGCGCTGGCCGCGCTGCGCGAGCACCCGGAACTCATCGGGCCCGCCGAATCGGTCGGGGTCGACAACCTGCTGGAGGCACTGGGGCTCGAGGACCTGGGACACCCGGAAGGATGGTTCCTGCCGGACACCTATTTCTTCGGCTCCGGAACCGAGGCCCTGACGGTGCTGCATCGCGCCCACCAGGCGATGGGCCTGCACCTGGACCGCGCGTGGGAGGACCGCATCGAGGACCACCCGGTGAATTCCCCCTATGAGCTGCTGATCCTTGCCTCCATCATCGAACGCGAGACCGGGCGCGGGGACGAACGTGACCGGGTGGCCGGGGTGTTCGTGAATCGGCTCAAGCGCGGCATGCGCCTGCAGACCGATCCCACCCTGCTGTACGCGCAGGAGCCCGGCGTACAACGCCTGACGCGCGCCGAACTCGACCGCGACCACCCCTACAACACCTACACCCGCGCCGGGCTCCCGCCAACGCCAATCGCGCTCCCGGGGCGCGCGGCGCTGCAGGCGGCTGCACGTCCGGCCGAAACCAATGACCTGTTCTTCGTCTCGCGCGGCGACGGCAGTCATCATTTCTCCGAGACCTATCGTGAACATCGCGAGGCCGTGATCCGCTACCAGCTGGGCGGGGATGGCAGCCGCTACGGCATCCGCAACCGGTAACTGGAGACGCCCTGCACATGGAACGCTCGCCCCATCCCGGCCATTTCCTGGTCCTCGAAGGCATCGAGGGCTCGGGCAAGACCACCCAGATCGAGCGTCTGGACACCGCGCTGCGCGCTGCCGGACACCCGGTGCGCAACACCCGGGAGCCGGGCGGGACCGCCCTCGGCGAACGCCTGCGCGCCCTGCTGCTGGACCCCGATCTGCCGGGCATGTGTGCCGAGTCCGAGCTGCTATTGATGTTCGCCGCGCGGGCCCAGCACCTGCACGAGGTGATTCGGCCGGCTCTGCAGGCCGGCGATTGGGTGCTTAGCGACCGCTTTACCGATGCCTCGTTTGCCTACCAGGGGGCCGGGCGGGGACTCGGGTCCCAGCGGGTCGCGCAGCTGGAGGACTGGCTGCAGGGCGATCTCCGCCCGGATCTGGTAATCCTGCTGGACATCGACTCAGAGACCGGGCTTGATCGCGCCGTCCAGCGCGGCCGGCGAGACCGCATCGAACGCGAGGCGCTGGACTTCTTCGAGCGCGCACGCCAGGCGTATCGGGAACGCGCCGAGCGAGCGCCGGGACGCTATCTGGTCGTGGATGCATCCGCGGACCCGGACACGGTAGCCGAGCGCATCCTCGCGGGCGTGCGCGAGCGCCTGCCGTTGCACGCGCTGGAGGGTTAAGGTGGCCATGGCTGCACCAGTCACCGACGATATGCTGCCGCCCTGGCTGCAAAAGCCGTGGGAGGCGCTGGCGCGGCGCGGGCGCGAAGGGCGCCTGCCCAGCGGTCTACTGGTCCATGGCGCTCCGGGCGTTGGCAAGGCACTGCTGACGCGGGCGCTGGTCCAGGCCCTGCTGTGCCAGCGCGCGACGGGCACCGAGCCGCCGTGCGGCGAATGCAACGGCTGTCGCAGCTTCCTTGGTGGTGTACACCCCGAGGTGATGACGCTGGAGCCGGAGGAGGCGGGCAAGGAAATCCTGATCGCGGCGGCCCGCGAGGCGATCGAGTTTCTCTCGCTGTCCGGTTCGGGCGGGCTGCGCAGCGTGATCATCCGCCCGGCCGATGCCCTGAACACGAACGCGGCGAATGCGCTGCTGAAGACCCTGGAGGAACCCCCGCCCAGGGCCATGCTGATTCTCGAGGCAGCTCAGCCGGCGCGCCTGCCAGCGACCATCCGCAGCCGCTGCCAGATGGTCGAAATCGCCACGCCGGGGCCTGCCGAAGCAACGGACTGGTTGCGCGGGGCCGCCGATGACCCTGCGGCAGTGGACGAGGCCTATGCCGCCAGTCTCGGGCGTCCGCTGGCCGCCCGCGAGATCCTGACCGACCCCGACCGTATGGCGCGCTGGGAACAGGACCGCGAGGCCCTGACCCTGCTACTGCGTCGCCCCGGGGTGACACCGATGGCCAGTGCCATGCAACGCAGCCTGCCGGAATCCCTGATCCCGCGAATCCAAGCTCTGCTGGTTGCGGCCCAGCGCCTGCTCGTCAACGGCGAGCCGGATGCGTTTGGCCGGCAGTTCCCGCGCGATCGACTCGAGGACTTCGCGCGCCGCATGGGACCGCGTCGGCTGGCTGAACTGTCGAATCAAGCGCTCGGCTGGCAACGCCAGGCCTCGCGCCAGCTTAACCCGCAGCTGCGCATGGAAGACATCGCATTGAGCTTCCTCGAGCAGTAAGGCGTCACTCGCCACGAGTACAGTCGGGGTGGCGCGGTATCGGTGCGATGGGCGATACTGCCAGACCCAGTACGATTTCAGGTCACACGGAGGGTCTATGGCCGGGCAGGGCATGCTCACCTTGGCAATCAAGGAAAAACCCGCGCTGTATGCGGCATACATGCCGTTCGTGACCAATGGCGGTCTGTTCATCCCGACCGACAAGGCCTACAAGCTCGGAGACCAGGTCTTCCTGCTGCTGTCCCTGCTGGAGGATTCGGATCGCCTTCCGACCCCCTGCACGGTGGTCTGGATTACGCCGCCGCGCGCCCAGGGCAACCGGCTTCGGGGCATCGGCGTGCAGTTCAACAAGTCGGACAAGGGTGTGACCCACCGCCGCATCGAGGAACATCTGGGCGGCATGCTGAACTCCGACCGCAAGACCCATACCTTCTAGAAGAGACGTCCTTGCGGACGACGCCTCGCGCCCTTGGGGCGCGCTCCCACACGCGTTACCACCGGCCGTTCTCCGCCGTACCTCTCAGCGTACCGTAGCCGCGCCGGCTTCGCGGATGGCCTCGCCCAGATACTCCAGCGCCTGGTCGATCTGCGCCTGCGTCAGGTAGAAGTGGGGCGCAAAGCGGATCCCGCCGCCACGCATGGCACACAGGATGCCGTGCCCCTGAAGTCTCGCGCAAAGCGCTTCCAGGTCATCCACCGGCGGTCGGAACGTCAGGATGCCGGCACGCCGGCCGCGCGGTGTCAGGATTTGGCAGCCGTGCGCACGCAGGCCATCTTCCAGATGCAGCCAGTGCTCGCGGATCTCGTGGTCGATGCTGTCCAGCCCGATCTCCAGCAGAAGGGAGAGACTGGCGTGCAGGGCGTGAATTCCGAGCATGTTCGGACTGCCCGGTTCGAAACGCCGTGCACTCGTGGCGGGCTCGATCCCCGGGTTCGAGAAATCGCCGGCATGCGCCAGCATGTTCCAGCCATATTCCTGCAGCGTCAGCCGTTCGCGGATCTCCGGGTTTACGTAGAACACCCCGATTCCCTCGGGCGCCAGCATCCACTTGTGGGCATCGGCCATCACGAAGTCGGCATGGCAACCCGGGGCATCGAAGGGCAGGGCGCCCAGGTGCTGGATCGCATCAACACAGAACAGGATGCGCCGCGAGCGCAGTTCCGCACCCAGCGCCTGGATGTCGACCCGCAGCCCGGAGTCGTAGCGCACAGCACTGGTGGCCACCAGGCGGGTCCGCGCATCACATGCGGCCAGCAGGTCGCGCTCCGGTTCCTCGCCAATGGCGACCTCGCGCGCCTCGATGCCGAAACGCTCTGCGGCGGCCAGCCAGACGACACGATTGGACGGGAACTCGTGCGCCGGGAACACCACATTGTCGCCCGGCTGCCAGTCCAGGCCGAAGGCCACCATCGACAGCGCCTCGGACGTGTTCTTCACGAAGGCAATGTCCTCTGCGGACGGCGCCCCGATCAACGCCCGTGCGAGTTCCCGCGTCGCGTCGATTTGCTGCAGCCACTGCAGGTAGTCACGCGAGCCATGGGCCACGTTCTCCCGGGCGAAGCGGCAGACCGCGTCCTCGGTGCGCCGGGGCCAGGGGCCCACGGCGGCATGATTGAGGTGGATGATCCCTTCCTGTGGAAACTCCGGGTGCATGCGATCCTCCTTGGCGGGTGCCAAAGGGTAACCCAGTCAGGCGAGGCTTAGAACACCCGGAGAGACGCAGCCGAAGGGGCCCGCCTGCGCACCCGACCCATCAGGCGCGCCCGGGAACTGGTTGTGAAAATGCGGGCAAGTTGTTAATTTACCGGCTTCTGAAGGTCCCGCTACCCCGCCCTTCGACAGCGGCACGGGTCAGCATCTTACTCGCTGCTCTTACGGACGCCGTTCGCGTGCGAATGGTCATCCCGTATTCCTAGAGCTTGAGCGCCCCGAACGTCCCGGGATGCACGCCCATCCTCGCCCATCGCTGCGGTGAGGCACTCCAATTTCAGTTTGTCGGCACAGGAGTCGCGGATGAATTCCGTTGTTCAGTTCTATCGTGATCCCCAGCTTGGTGCGGTCGAGCCGCGCGAGTTCCGCGTCTTTAATGAACGCTCGATCGAACGCATCCCGGCCCTGGCCAGCCTGCCCGAGGCCATGCGCTTCGAGATGCAGGTGGTTGCCAGTGTGCTTCCGTTCCGGGTCAACGACTACGTGATCGAGGAGCTGATCGACTGGAGCCGGGTTCCCGACGATCCAATCTTCCAGCTAACCTTTCCGCAACGGGACATGCTGGCCCCCGAGGCCTTCGCGCGCATGGCCGTTCTGCATCACCAAGGGGCAGGGCGGGCCGAGATCCAGGCCCTCGCGCGCGAGCTGCGCGAGGAGCTCAACCCGCATCCGGCCGGGCAGATGGAGCTCAACCGCCCGAGCGAGGAAGCGGGCGAGGTCATCAACGGCCTCCAGCACAAGTACCGTGAAACGGTGCTCTTCTTCCCCGGCCAGGGCCAGACCTGCCACAGTTATTGCACCTTCTGCTTCCGCTGGGCCCAGTTCGTCGGTGACAAGGAGCTGCGCATCGCCAGCACCGATGCCGCGTTGCTGCACGACTACCTGCGCGGCCATCCGGAGATCAGCGACCTTCTGATGACGGGTGGCGACCCGATGGTAATGAAAACCAAGCACCTGAAGGCCTATCTTGAGGCCTTGCTGGAGCCGGAGCTGGCCCACATACAGACCGTACGGATCGGCACCAAGGCCCTGACATTCTGGCCTTACCGATTCGTGACCGACTCGGATGCGGACGAACTGTTGCGTCTACTGGAACGGCTGGTCGAGGCGGGCAAGCACGTGGCCCTGATGGCGCATTACAACCATCTGAACGAACTGCGGACCCCGATTGCCCACGAGGCCATCCGTCGGGTACGGGATACCGGCGCCGAAATCCGTTCCCAGGGGCCCTTGCTCCGGCACATCAATGACGACGCCGAGGCCTGGGCCGAGCTGTGGCGCGAACAGGTACGCCTCGGGATCATCCCGTACTACATGTTTGTCGAACGCGACACCGGGGCACGGCGGTACTTCGAGGTCCCGCTGGCGCGCGCCTGGGAGATCTACCGCGAAGCCATGAAACAGGTCTCGGGGCTCGGGCGCACCGCCCGCGGCCCCTCAATGAGCGCCGAGCCCGGCAAGGTGGAGATCCAGGGCGTTGCCGAGATCCAGGGCGAGAAGGTCTTCGTCCTGCGCTTCATCCAGGCACGCAACCCCGACTGGGTCCAGCGCCCGTTTTTTGCGCGCTACGATGACCAAGCCACCTGGCTCGATCAGCTCAAACCCGCCTTCGGCGAAGATCGCTTCTTCTTCGAGGACGAGCTGATGGCGATGAAGGCCGAATCGGCTCACTGAGTCCGCCTCAGCCGGTCGGGTTTGGCACAATGGATCTCATGGACAACAACACGCTCAAGCAACGCGACCTACGCACCCTCTGGCATCCCTGTACCCAGATGAAAGACTACGGCGAGGAGGGGACCCTCCCGCTGCTTCCGATCCAGCGGGGGGAGGGCGTCTGGCTGTACGATTTCGACGGCAATCGCTATCTGGATGCCATCAGTTCGTGGTGGGTCAACCTGTTCGGTCACGCCAACCCGCGCATCGGTGATGCGGTCAAGGACCAGCTGGACCGGCTGGAGCATGTGATCCTCGCCGGCTGCACCCACGAGCCGGTGGTCGAGTTGTGCGAACGCCTGATCGACATCACCCCCGAAGGCCTGGACCGGGTGTTCCTGGCGGACAACGGCAGCGCCGGGGTCGAGGTCGCGCTGAAGATGAGCTTTCACTACTGGCGCAACGTCGATCGCCCGCAGAAGACCCGCTTCATCCGCCTGTCCAACAGCTACCACGGCGAGACCCTGGGCGCCTTGTCCGTGAGCGATGTACCGCTGTACAGCGCAACCTACGAACCGCTGATGCTGGACGTGATCACCGTCCCGGCACCGGATTGTTTCGACCGCGAAGACGGCGAAACCTGCGCCGATGTGGCGCGTCGCCAGTTCGACCACATGGAACAAGCGCTGGCGGAACATGCCGATGAGGCCGCCGCGGTCATCGTGGAGCCCCTGGTCCAGTGCGCCGGCCACATGCGCATGTACGACCCTGAATACCTGCGGCTACTGCGTGAAGCCTGCGACCGTCACGGCGTCCACCTGATCGCCGACGAGATCGCAGTCGGCTTCGGGCGCACGGGCACGCTGTTCGCCTGCGAACAGGGGCCAATCACGCCCGATTTCATGTGCCTGTCCAAGGGCCTGACCGCCGGCTATCTGCCCATGGCCGCCGTGTTGACCACAGATACCATTTACCAGGCGTTCTACGACGATTACGAAAAGCTCAACATGTTCCTGCATTCGCATTCCTATACCGGGAATCCGCTCGCGTGCAGGGCCGCACTTGCCACACTGGACATCTTCAATTCCGATCCCGTTCTTGAGAGAAACCGGGAGCTTGCCGCCCATATCGAGAAACGACTTGAACCCTTGCGGGAACATCCGCATGTCGCCGACGTGCGCCAGCACGGCATGATTGCGGCGGTGGAACTGGTGCAGGACAAGTCCCGACGCACCCCGTATCCGTGGCAGGAACGTCGCGGACTGCACATCTATCGCCACGGCCTGACACGCGGTGCGCTGTTGCGACCGCTGGGGAACGTGAGCTATCTGATGCCGCCGTACGTGATCACCGAGGAACAGATCGACTTCCTCGTCGAGGTGATGACCGAGGGGATCGAAAAGGCCGTGCGCGCCTGAGGTGCGGGATCAGGCCTAAACGGGAACGGGATTGGGCCTGGCGCAGGCCGCGTTCATGACTTCGGTGGGAGCATCCCGGTCATTCCGCTCGAGACACGCCCATCTTCAATGTCGCATAATACATATTATGTTAAATCGGGGATAAGTGACGGTGTTGTTCGCCTTAGCGAGTCCCTGGTTAGCGAGTCCCTGGACCATGCACGTGCGGTCACCCGGCCCGGGTTCTCTCCCCGGCCGGTCCCCGGATTGTTAACGCCGTGGCGTCAGGAAAGACTGCTGATGACGTGCGTGAGGATCTGTTTCACCCGCGCCATGCCGACATCGAGATTCGCGGCGATGTCGTCCATGGTGATCTCGCCTTCGGCGCGTCCGGCCGCCCAGTTGGCGATTACGGCACAGCAGGCGTAGTTCAGCCCCAGTTCACGCGCCAGCGCCGCCTCGGGCATGCCGGTCATGCCCACCAGATCGCAGCCGTCGCGTTCTAGGCGATCAATCTCCGCGGCCGTCTCCAGGCGGGGTCCTTGCGTGGCCCCGTAGGTCCCGTGCTCCACGGCCTCGATACCCAGGTCGTCAATCGCGCGGATCAGTGTCTGGCGGACGTTGTCACTATAGGGCCAGGTCATGTCGATGTGGGTGACCTCTTCCAGGTCATTTCCCTCGAAGAAGGTATTCGCCCGTGACCAGGTGTAGTCGATGATCTGATCGGGGATCGCGACCATACCGGGCTTCATCTCTTCGCCAATCCCGCCGACTGCAGCCACGGCCACCACGTTGTCGATCCCGGCATTTTTCAGCGCCCAGATATTGGCGCGGTAGTTCACCTCGTGCGGCGGGATGGTATGCCGGGCCCCGTGCCGTGGCAGAAACACGATCTCGGTGTCGTTCAGGCGGCCGAACACCAGCGGCCCCGAGGGTTCGCCATACGGCGTGTGCATTACCTGACGCCGGGTGATCTCCAGATCCTTCAGCCGGGTCAGGCCGGTGCCGCCGATGACGGCGATACGGGGTGTGGACATGAGCGCCTCGGGCGTCAGTGGTTTAGTGGTCGGCCACGGCGAAGATGCCGGGCGCATTGCGCAGATAGTCCTGATAATCCATACCGTACCCGAACAGGTAGCGGTTCGGGGCCTCCAGGGCGGCGTAGTCGACGGTGATCGCCGGATCGCGTTCCGGGTTGTGCTTGTCCACCAGGACGATGGACATCACCTGCGCAGCGCCCTGCTCCTCGCAGAACGTCTTGATTCCCTCCAGGGTAATCCCGCCGTCGAGGATGTCATCCACGATGACAACGGTTCGGTCCTTGAGCGACGCCTGCGGACGTGCCAACCAGTGCAGCTGTTCGCCGCCGCGGGTGCCACCGCGATAGCGCGTGGCGTGCAGGTAATCCACCTGCATGGGAAACGACCAGCGGGTCAACAACCCGCCCATCAGCACCACACCCCCGTTCATCACGCCCATGACCAACGGATTGCGGTCCTTCAGCGTGCTGGCCGTGCGTTCCGCCAGGCGGTCGATCGCCGTCTCGACGGCATCGCGGCTGAAGAGGCAGTCGGCGTCGCGCAGCGTGGCTCGGGCCTGTTCCGGGCTCATGGCATATCCTGAGGGTATCGATGCGGGGAAATCATGTCCGAGCGCCGAACATTCGGCAAGGTTGGCCTCGCCTTTTCGGGGCCCGGAAACGCAACCGGCCGGCACAAGGGCCGGCCGGTTGAAAACGAACGTCGATAACCTTAGTAGGTAAAGGTGACCGTGTCGTCGTCCATCGCTTCGGAGATGACGTAGGCGCCGCCCACGGTTTCTTCGATCTCCGGAATCAGGTCGTTGCCCCACAGATCCAGCGTCGGGGTGCAGACCTTCATTACGACGCCGGCTTCGTGGGCGTCCTTCATGAAGTCGTAGACGCTCTTGCTGGAGCCTTCCTGCACGAACAGGTTCTCGGCAACGCCCTTCTTGGCGAGCTCGCCAGCACGGCCGGTCATCACGATTTCAACGTCGTATTCCATGGCGGCAGCCACGGTGGCCTGGAAGAACGGGGCACCCAGTTCGGAAGCGTTGCTCGGGTCGGTGTTGACCATGACGATCATGAGCTTATCGGCCATTTTGGATCTCCAACTTCAGTGGTGAGTGTGAATATTACTAGCTGCTCAACTGCAAACCGGTGGCGCATTATAGGCGGCTCGGCACGCGGGTGCCAATGCGCCCTTTCCATGGGGTTATGCAGTGGCGATCTGGCTCGCTTGAGTCCAGCGCGCCAACCGCGCGCGCAGTGCGACGAGACCCTGTGGATCAGGCTCCACTGGGCGCGCCCGCAAGCGTTCCAGTCGACGCCGCGATTCAGGTGACAACGGCTGATCCGCCTGGGCGGCAAGGATGATGTCGGCTTGTTCCGGCTGGTTGCAAATCAGCACCATGTCGCAGCCGGCCGCCCGTGCGGCCGCAGCGCGCTCGGCGGGACCGCCGATGCCCTCTGCCCCAGCCATGGCGAGGTCGTCGCTGAGGATCGCCCCGCGATAGCGCAGTTCGCGGCGCAGGATGTCCTGCAGCCAGACGCGCGAGAAGCCCGCGGGATGTTCATCCACCTGTGGGTATACGACGTGTGCCGGCATGATGGCCTCGAGGTCCCCGAGCACCGGGCGAAACGCCTCCAGGTCCTGATTCTCGATCTCGGAGAGTGGACGGTCGTCGACCGGCAAGGCGACATGCGAATCCGCGGCAACAGCCCCGTGACCCGGGAAATGCTTGCCCACGGCCGCCATGCCGGCCGCGGACAGGCCCCGGATCAACTCGCCGGCCAGGCGCGCGATCACGTCCGGGTCGTAATGGAAGGCACGATCGCCGATGATCTCGCTGATGTCGAGGTCGCGATCCAGCACCGGGGTAAAGCTGAAGTCGATGTCCACCGAGCGCAGCTCACGCCCGAGAAGTTCGCCGGTCGCATGCGCGAGCTCGCAGGCCTTGTTGCGGTCGTAATCGTGGACATGGCCCAACTGACGCATCGGCGGGATGGCGGTGAAGCCATCGCGCAACCGTTGCACCCGTCCGCCCTCCTGGTCCACCGCAATCAGGATGCCGGGGCGCTCGGCGCGAATGGCGGCGACCAGCGCGCTCACCTGCTCCGCAGTGCCGACGTTGCGGGCGAACAGGATCACGCCGCCGGTGGCGGGATGACGCAGGCGTTCACGGTCTTCGGGAGTCAGTTCGGTACCGGCGACATCGAGCATCACCGGACCCAGGGGCAAGGGGTCGTTCTTGGACATCACTCAGGGGCTCGATTCGGCGCTCCCGCGGGAGCCATCTTTTCAGGATAGCGAGGCTTCGGGGAGAAAGGCGAGTGCCTTGAGCTTTTCGATGCGATTGCGAATCCGGGCGGCCTCCTCGAACTCGAGGTCGCGGGCCTTGGCAAACATCTCCTTTTCCAGGCGTTCGATCTCCTTGGCCGCGTTGTCCGGCGCGCCCACGTAATCGGCGCCCTCCTCCGCCACCTTTCGACCTCGTCGGCCGCCGGCGCCGGGCATCGCGTTGCGCGCCTCCAGGATGTCCGCAACGTTCTTGCGGATGCCGATGGGCGTGATCCCGTGGGCCTCATTGTGCTCGATCTGCTTGGCCCGGCGGCGCTCGGTCTCGTCGATCGCACGCCGCATGGATCCGGTCACCTTGTCGGCGTACAGGATCGCCTTGCCGTTGACGTTGCGTGCGGCGCGGCCGATGGTCTGGATCAGCGAACGATCGGAGCGCAGGAAGCCCTCCTTGTCGGCATCCAGGATCGCCACCAGCGAGACCTCCGGCATGTCCAGGCCTTCGCGCAGCAGGTTGATCCCCACCAGCACATCGAACTCGCCCAGGCGCAGGTCGCGGATGATCTCCATGCGCTCGACGGTATCGATATCCGAGTGCAGGTAGCGCACGCGTACCCCGTGCTCGGACAGATAATCCGTCAGATCCTCGGCCATGCGTTTGGTCAGCGTGGTGATCAGGACGCGCTCGTTGCATTCGACCCGATCGCGAATCTCGGAGAGTGCGTCGTCCACCTGGGTACCGGCCGGGCGGATCTCCAGGATCGGGTCCAGCAACCCGGTCGGGCGCACCACCTGGTCCACGATCGCGTCGGCATGCTCACGCTCATAGGGCCCCGGGGTGGCGGAGACGTAGATCGTCTGCGGCTGCAAGGCCTCGAACTCCTCGAAACGCAGCGGCCGGTTGTCCAGCGCCGATGGCAGGCGAAAGCCGTATTCCACCAGCGTCTCCTTGCGCGAACGGTCGCCCTTGTACATCCCGCCCACCTGCGGGACCGACACGTGCGACTCGTCGATCACCAACAGCGCATCCTTGGGCAGGTAGTCGAAAAAGGTCGGTGGCGGCTCGCCCGGGGCGCGGCCGGAGAGGTAGCGCGAGTAGTTCTCGATGCCGTTGCAGTAGCCGATCTCGAGGATCATCTCCAGATCGAACAGCGTGCGTTGCTCCAGCCGCTGTGCTTCGACCAGCCGGTCTTCCTTGCGCAGAAAATCCAGGCGCTCCTTCAATTCGTCGCGGATGTGGTCCACCGCCCCCAACAGGGTTTCGCGCGGCGTCACGTAGTGGGTCTTCGGGTAGATCGTCAGGCGCGGGACGGTGCGCAGCTGCTCGCCGGTCAGGGGGTCGAAATACGACAGGCGTTCCACCTCGTCGTCGAACAGCTCGATGCGCACCGCCTCGATGTCCGACTCCGCCGGGTGGATGTCGATGACTTCGCCGCGGACGCGGTAGGTCGCACGGCGCAACTCCGCATCGTTGCGGGTGTACTGTAACTCCGCCAGGCGCCGCAGCAAGTCGCGCTGGTCAATACGCTCGCCGCGCTCCAGATGCAGCACCATGGAAAGATACTTGCGCGGATCACCCAGGCCGTAAATCGCGGAGACCGAGGCCACGATGATCGCATCGCGGCGCTCCAGCAACGCACGCGTGGCCGACAGGCGCATCTGCTCGATGTGGTCGTTGATCGACGCGTCCTTCTCGATATAGGTATCCGAGGACGGGACGTAGGCCTCCGGCTGGTAGTAATCGTAGTAGGAAACGAAATACTCCACCGTGTTGTTCGGGAAAAACTCCTTGAATTCCCCGTACAATTGGGCGGCCAGGGTCTTGTTTGGCGCCAGGATGATGGTGGGGCGCTGGATATTCTCGATCACATTGGCGATGGTGAACGTCTTGCCCGACCCGGTGACCCCGAGCAGGACCTGATGTGCCAGGCCCGCCTCGAGGCCTTCGGTCAATGCCGCGATCGCCGCCGGCTGGTCGCCAGCCGGCTGGTATTCGGACACCACCTGGAATTGTTCGCCTTCGCCTGGCTGCACCTTATCCTCCGCGCCTGATTTCAGTATCATTTCGCACCCGACCGCCCGCGCGGCCCTTCGCCCCGATCACACAGAGGCCCCACCTTGGAAATCGAGCTCTCCGACCGCGTCCAGCGCATCCAGCCCTCCCCCACTCTCGCCGTCAGCGCCCTGGCCGCCCAGTTGCGAGCCGAGGGACGGGACATTGTCGGGCTGGGGGCGGGAGAACCGGATTTCGATACCCCCGAGCATATCAAGCAGGCCGCGGTCGACGCGCTTGCCCGCGGAGAAACCAAGTACACTCCGGTGGACGGAACGGTCAGTCTCAAGGCCGCCATCATTCGGAAATTCGATCGCGACAACGGCCTGACGTTCACCCCCGACCAGATCCTGGTCTCCTCCGGCGGCAAGCAGAGCATCTTCAACCTCTGCCAGGCCCTGCTGAACCCGGGCGACGAAGTGGTGATCCCAGCCCCCTACTGGGTCTCCTACCCGGATATCGCCCTGCTCGCCGGTGCCCGGCCGGTGGTCGTCAGCGCCGAGCAGGAAGCCGGCTTCCGCATCACCGGCGCACAGCTGGAAGCGGCGATCACCCCGAACACCCGCCTGGTGTTCCTGAACAGCCCGTCCAACCCCACGGGTGCCGCCTATTCGGCCGAGCAACTGACGGAACTGGCCGAGGTCCTGCGGCGCCATCCGCGCGTCGTCATCGCCACCGACGATATGTACGAGCACATCCTGTTCGGCTCCACGCCGTTCGTGAACATCGTCAACGTGGCCCCGGACCTGCTGGACCGTACCGTGGTCCTGAACGGCGTTTCCAAGGCGTACGCGATGACCGGCTGGCGTATCGGCTACGCCGGTGGACCGAAGAACCTGATCGCGGCGATGAAGAAGATCCAGTCGCAAAGCACCTCCAACCCGACTTCCATTGCCCAGGCCGGCGCCGAGGCCGCACTCGATGGTGACCAGGCCTGCGTGGTCGCCATGTGCTCCGCCTTTGCCGAGCGGGCACGTCGTGTGGTCGACGGCCTCAATGCCATCGACGGCATCGAGTGCCTGATGCCAGACGGTACGTTCTACTGCTTCCCGCGCATCACCGGATTGATGCAGGCCGCGGACATCGATACCGATGTGGCCCTGACCAAGCAGCTGCTGGACGAGGTGGGGGTGGCCCTGGTTCCGGGCAGCGCCTTCGGGGCCCCTGGTCATGTCCGCGTCTCCTTTGCCACCAGCGTCGATCAGCTCGACAAGGCCCTGGAACGGCTGCGCCAGTTCGTGGCCAACCACAGCTGAGGCCCCGAACGGCGGTAAAACGCGAAGGGCGGCCAGATTTTCCTTGACGCCCCCGCCCCGCCCCATTAGGATTTGCGCCCAATTCCCCGGTAGCTCAGTCGGTAGAGCGGGTGACTGTTAATCACTAGGTCGGCGGTTCGAGCCCGTCCCGGGGAGCCAGATAAAGAAAAAGGGCCAGGTCGCAATGACCTGGCCCTTTTTCGTGGTGCGTACTGCGGTGCCGATTACTCGGGATCGTGTTCGATGGCCTCCAGAGAACCGATATAAATCGCGATGGCGCGGCGATCGGCATCGGTCAGATGGGCAGTGCCGTGATCGATCACGTCGGCCATGCCGCCGCCGGCAAAATCACCGTCGCGGGTCAGGCCCATCTCCAGATAGCGCGCGATATGCCGCTCCCCCCAGCGTCCGATGCCGGTTTCGCGATCCGGGGTGATATTGGAGGCAACGTCCCCGTCGGGCAGTCGGGCGCCGGCCCCAATGCGCTTGAGGTCCAGACCGCCGGTCCGCGTGCGCGGAGTATGGCACTCCATGCAATGCCCAAGGGCGTTGGCGAGGTAGGCCCCACGGTTCCATTCGTCCGACTGGTCGGGGTCGGCCTCGAAGGTGCCCGGTTCGAAATGCAGCCACTTCCAGCCCGTCAGGGATGACCGGAACCGGGCATACCAGACCAGGTCATGCGGGGTGTTTTCTCGAGCGACGGGCTCCACCTCGGATTGCAGAAAGGCCCACAGGGCTTCGACGTCTCGCGGCTGCATCTTGGTGTACGACGTATACGGAAAGGCCGGATAGTAGTGGCGTCCGTCCGGGCTGCGGCCCTCCAGCAGGGCGCGCTTGAAGTCCTCTTCCGACCAGCCCCCGATACCGTGTTCCGCATCCGGGGTGATGTTCGGACCATAGAACGCACCAAACGGGCTCTCGATCGCACGCCCGCCGGCCAGGAATTCCCCGTCTTCTGCCGTGTGGCAGGTCACGCAGCCACCGGCTCGCAAGACGTACTCACCGTAGGCGATCTGCTCGTCGGTACCCGCGGACGGGTCGTGCTCGCCAATCTGCACCCCTGCCTGCACCGTGGCCGCCGATCCAACCAGAAAAAGGGCTGACAGACAGGCTGTCAGCCCCTTGTTGCCTGCTAGCACTGCGGATTACTCGCGGCGGAAGTCGTCGTGGCAAGCCTGGCAGGACTGCCCGAGGTTACGGAAGCGAATGGCGTATTCGCCTTCGTCACCGGCCTCCACGGCTGCGTGCAGGGCTTCGGCGGCCTCCAGCGTGTCATTGGAGAGCTCCTCGAAGCGTTCCCAGTCATCCCAGATTTCTTCCTTGGCATCGGTATCCGGGAAATCGCTCCCCTCCGGAAAGAGGCCCGGGATGTCCTGGCTCAGCGCTACCAGCTGGCTGGTATGCATCTCGAGGTTGTCGCCGAACTCGGCTCCGTCCACCACCACGGCGGCAATGGCGCCCACGTTGCCACCAATGGCGCGCATCACACCCTGGCGGTAGTCGATCGTGGCCTCGTGCTCATCGAATGCGTGAACGGTACTTCCGGCACCCAACCCCAGGGTCAGTGCGGCGGCCACGGAGGTGGCGGTAATCAGGCGTGCGACGTTCTTCATGGTGCTTCCTCCCTGTAACAATCAAGACTTCGCGGATATCTGGCGAACCGGATATGCGAAGCCACTATAAACGGCGGGCCCGCCCGATTTCCATGAGCGAAATGGATTACCCATCACGATTGCGGGCTTTCCCGATTGACCACAACCCGTGCGCGGGGTTCCCGGACGAACCCGGTACAATCGCATTACGCCCAAGCGCTTCCGAGAAGATGACCCTGAACTCCCCCAACACGACCGACGAGACCGCCCTTCGTCAAGCCATCATCAACACCGGCCTGGAGACCAATCGTCGGGGGCTCAACCAGGGCACCTCGGGCAACATCAGCGCGCGCTTCGGCGACGGCATGCTGATTACGCCTTCTGGCATCCCGTACGAGGCGTTACAGCCGGACGACCTGGTGTATGTCGATGCAGATGGACAATGGGCGCCTGGCCGCAAGCCCTCGAGCGAATGGCACTTCCACCGCGCCATCCTGCAGGCGCGACCAGAGCTGGGAGCGGTCGTCCATGTCCATTCCGTCCATGCCAGTGTCGTGGCGATCCAGGGACGCGACATCCCCGCGCTGCACTACATGATCGCCGCCGCCGGCGGGAACTCCATCCGCTGCGCCCCGTACGCCACGTTTGGAACGGAGACCCTCTCGCGGCTCGCGGTGGCGGCCCTGCGGGACCGCACGGCCTGCCTGCTCGCGAATCACGGGATGATTGCCACCGGGACGGACCTGGAGCGCGCCCTGTGGCTGACCGAGGAGGTTGAACTCCTGGCACGGCAATATGTGCTGAGCCTGCAGATAGGAGGGCCGCAATTGCTGGATGACGCGGAGATGGATCGCGTCCTGGAAAAGTTTCGCCACTACGGGCCGCAGCGCGACCGGGATTAGGCGCGCGCAGACAGCGCCACGGTCAAAGGCCGGGGGTGACACCTTCCCCATTGGCCAGCGGGGCCGAGCGCGGGGCGAAATCGACCCGGTCTCGGGTTTCCAGATAGTGCTGCAGGGCCCAGGTCACCGACGGGAAGGCGCGCTCCTCCGGCAGTTCATCGAATCGGAACAGGCCAACCTCTTCCGATTCAGGGCCCGGGGCAATCGCATCGCTCAGCAAGCGCGCCCGATAGATCATCTGCACATGCCCGATGTGCGGGACGCTATAGACGCCCAGCAACTGTTCGATTTCCAGATCGGCCCGTGCCTCCTCCCAGGCCTCGCGGCGGGCCCCCTCGGCCGGGATTTCCCCCTTTTCCATGAACCCCGCCGGCAGGGTCCAGAAACCACGACGCGGCTGAATGGCCCTTCGGCAAAGCAATACGCGGTCTTCCCAGATGGCCACGCTGCCGACGATGATTCGCGGGTTTTCGTAGTCAACGAAGCCACAATGGTCGCAGACTCGCCGGTCACGATCATCGCCGTCCGGGATGTGGTGGTGGAAGCTGGGGGTCAGACTGGGCTGATTGCGACTCATGGCAGTACCGTTAGGGGCGTTAAAGTATTAAATACAAAGTCCTACGGCGTTACGCGGCACGCCGCATGGTCGGGCTCGAACACGCACCGGTGGCCGCGGTCCACAATAGAGGTTCGCGTACCGAGGCAGTAAAGAGGGGATCATGACCACACGCACACGCTTTACCGTTGGTGAGCTCATTCACCATACCAAGTTCGATTACCGGGGTGTGATCGTCGATGTGGATCCGGTGTACGCCGGGTCGGACGAATGGTACGAAACCGTGGCCAAGAGCCGCCCACCCAAAGACCAGCCGTGGTATCACGTGCTGGTGGACGGCTATTCGCACAGTACCTACGTGGCCGAACGCCACCTGGAGCCGGATACTCGCGGCGAACAGATCGAACACCCCGCCCTCGGGCAGTTCTTCGATCGTTTCATGAACGGCCGCTACTCGCGCCACGGCGAGCCCGGCGCCCACTAACCCACAACTGCAGGGAAGACCATGGCACAGGACAACCGCCGCAGCCGCGTCGTCACCGAAGGGCCCCGCCGCACGCCCAACCGCGCCATGCTGCGCGCAGTCGGCTTCGGCGACGACGACTTTCAGCGCCCGATCGTGGGCATTGCCAACGCCCACAGCACGATCACGCCCTGCAACATGGGCATTGGTGTCCTCGCCGCCCGCGCCGAACAGGCGGTGCGCCAGGCCGGGGGCATGCCACAGACCTTTGGCACCATCACCATCTCCGACGGCATCTCCATGGGGACGCCGGGGATGAAGTACTCGCTGGTCTCGCGCGAGGTCATCGCCGACGCCATCGAGACCGTAGTCAACGGCCAGAGCCTGGACGGCATTCTCGCCACCGGCGGCTGCGACAAGAACATGCCCGGGGCGATGATTGCCCTGGCCCGTCTCAACGTGCCGGGCATCTTCGTCTACGGCGGAACCATCAAGCCCGGGCACTACAAGGGTCAGGACCTGACTATCGTCAGCGCCTTCGAGGCCGTGGGCCAGCATGGTGCCGGCAATCTGTCCGACGAGGACCTTCAGGGCGTGGAACGCAACGCCTGCCCCGGCGCCGGCTCCTGCGGCGGCATGTTCACCGCCAATACCATGTCGAGTGCCTTCGAGGCCATGGGCATGAGCCTCCCCGGTTCGTCCACCCAGGCCGCCGAGGACCCGGAAAAGGGCGATTCGGCCGCCCGGTCGGCCGAGGTCCTGGTAGAGGCCATCCACGCGAACCGGCGCCCGCGCGACATCCTGACCCGCGAGGCCTTCGAGAACGCCCTCGCAGTGGTGATGGCCATCGGGGGCTCCACCAACGCAGTACTCCACCTGCTGGCGATTGCGCATGCCGCCGAGGTCCCCCTGGACATCGACGATGTCGAGCGCATCCGCCGCAAGGTCCCCGTGCTGTGCGACCTGAAGCCCTCCGGGCGCTACGTGACCACCCAGTTCCATGCGGTGGGCGGCACGCCCCAGGTGATGAAGATGCTCCTGAATGCCGGGCTGATGCACGGTGAGTGCCTGACGATTACCGGGGCCACCCTGGCCGAGACCCTGGCGGAGATCCCCGATACGCCCTCCCCGGATCAGGAAATCATCCGCCCGCTGGAGCGGCCCCTGTACCCACACGGGCACCTGGCCATCCTCAAGGGCAATCTCGCGACCGAGGGCGCGGTGGCCAAGATCACCGGACTCAAGCGGACCGCCATCGCCGGCCCCGCGCGCTGCTTCGACTCCGAGGAGGCCTGCCTGGATGCCATCCTCGACGGCCAGATCCAGGCCGGCGATATCCTCGTCATCCGCTACGAGGGGCCGCGTGGGGGTCCCGGCATGCGCGAGATGCTAGCCCCGACCGCCGCGATCATCGGTGCGGGCCTGGGCGATTCCGTTGGTCTGATTACCGACGGGCGCTTCTCCGGCGGGACGTACGGAATGGTGGTTGGACATGTCGCCCCCGAGGCGGCGACCGGCGGCACGATTGCGCTGGTCCGGGACGGGGATACGATCGAGATCGATGCCGGAGAAAACCGGCTCACGCTGCAGGTCGACGAAGCCGAGCTGGAACACCGCCGCGCGGCCTGGGAGCCGCCGGTGCCCCGCTTTGACCGCGGGGTCCTGGCGAAATACTCGCGTATCGTGGGCTCGGCCAGTCGCGGTGCCGTAACCGACGATTTCACCTGACGGCGGGGAGCAAAAGAGTCCGATGACGCACCCGGACCCCCGCCACCCCGACTTCAGCATGATGCCGCCGGTGATCGGCTTCCTGCTGATCGCCAACGTGGGCCTGTTCCTCACCATGCCGTGGCTGGGTGACTGGTTGATCACCCATTTCGGGCTCTGGCCCATCGGCACGCCGGCCACCGTCCATCAGGACGGCAGCTGGATGCGGGTGCCCGACTTCCAGCTCTGGCAGCTGGTCAGTTACGGCTTTCTGCACGGCGGTCCAGTCCATTTGTTCGTAAACCTGTTCGCCGTATGGATGCTGGGCGTGCAGATCGAGAACGCGTGGGGTTCACGCACCTTCGGGACCTACTTTCTGGTGTGCGTGATCGGCGCCGGGCTGGTGCAGCTGGTCATCACTGCCCACGGCAACGGTGACATGATCTACCCGACCATCGGGGCCTCGGGCGGGGTATTCGGGGTTCTGCTCGCGTTCGGGATGATGTTCCCCAACCAGCGCCTGTTCCTGATCTTCCTGCCGATCCCGATCAAGGCCAAGTACTTCGTGATCGGCTACGGTGCGCTGGAGCTGTACCTGGGGATCTCCGGCACGCTCGCCGGCATCGCCCATTTCGCTCACCTGGGCGGGATGGCCTTCGGCTTCCTGCTCATCCAGTACTGGCGCGGGCGCCTGCCGATCCGCCCGCGTCAGCGCCGTTTCTGGTGGTGACAGGACCCGCCGAGGCTCGGCGTCTCCCTAGCGGTTGCGGAGATACTCGGCGAAGTCGTCTTTCAGCTCCGGGTGGTTCAGGGCGAGCTCCACGGTCGCCTCCAGATAGCCCAGCTTGGAACCGCAATCGAAGCGGCGCCCCTCGAAGTTGAAGGCCGTTACCCGCTCCAGCTCCAGCAACCGCGCGATGGCATCGGTCAGCTGGATCTCGCCGCCGGCCCCTGGCTTTTGCGTGGCCAGCATCTCGAAGATTCTCGGGGTCAGGATGTAACGCCCCACCACCGCCACGTTCGACGGGGCCTGGTCCGGATCGGGCTTCTCGACGATCCCCTTCACATCCCAGCTGCGCGGGCCGGTCTTCACTGGATCGATGATCCCGTACTGATGTGTGCGGTCACCCGGCACTTCTTCCACCCCGAGCACGCTGCACCCGTGCTCGGCGTATTGCTCCACCATCTGCCGCGTCGCCCCACCATTACTTGACTCGATCAGGTCGTCCGCCAGGATCACGGCAAAGGGTTCGTTACGCACAATCGGATGGGCACAGGCCACCGCATGGCCGAGACCCAGCGCATCGGACTGGCGCACATAGACACAGGTCACGTTCGGCGGAACGATATTACGCACCTGCTCCAGGAGCTCTGTCTTGCCACGCTCCTCCAGCTCGTGTTCCAGCTCGTAAGCCTTGTCGAAGTGGTCCGGAATGGAGCGCTTGTTGCGCCCGGTCACGAACACCAGGGTCTCGATCCCCGCTTCCACCGCCTCCTCCGCTGCGTACTGGATCAGCGGCTTGTCCACGATCGGCAGCATCTCCTTCGGATTCGCCTTGGTGGCCGGCAGAAAACGCGTACCCATGCCGGCAACCGGGAACACGGCAGTACGGATCGGTGGGTGATTCTGGCTCATTCCATCTCCTGGGCGCTCAATAACGAACCCCTGGCCCACGCGTCCTGCCGGACCCATTGACCAGGGGCTGGAACCGGATGGCAGCACACGCCGCCATCCACTACGCTACAACGTTACTCGACGACGATGCGGTCGAGATTCATCTCCACGGTGCGTTCACCAATCCCGGAGACCTCGGTCAGTGCCTGCACCGAAGCGAACTCACCGTGTGCCTCGCGGTGCTCCACGATCGCCTGGGCCTTCACCGGACCGACGTTGTCCAGCGCGGCCAGCTCTTCGGCGGATGCGCCATTCACGTTGAGCGGCTGGCCTCCCGAGGCCGTAACCATCACCAACGGCAGGACGCAAAGGCCCGCCAGGGCCCAGCACTTCGCGCATTGAAAAAGCTTCTTCATGAAAACGCTCCTTATCTTCATTGAACGATCGGTGCATCCATGCACCAACGGCATCCTAGCGGGATTGATGCCCTGCGAAAACCCCTCCAATCCACGCCGTCATTCCCTCTTCCCCAATCGTGTGATGAAGGCCTCCATGGCCATGCTCGGGTCCGCGGCACGCGTGATCGGCCGGCCGACCACGATGGCGCTGGCCCCGGCCGAGATCGCCCGTTCGGGGGTCATCACCCGCTTCTGATCGTCCCCGCCCGCGTCCTCCAGCCGAATTCCGGGCGTTACCAGCAACGGATCCTCGCCGAGCAGGCGGCGCAGCATGGCGGCCTCCTGCGCCGAACAGACCAGCCCTTCCAGGCCCGCCTTGCGCACCGCCAGTTCGCCCAGAAGACGCACCTGCTCGGCCGGTTCCCGATTCACGCCGATCTCACGCAAGGTACCGGCGTCACTGGAGGTCAGCACCGTTACGGCCAGAAGTGCCGTCGTGTCATTCGTCTCGCGCACCGCCGCGTGCGCGGCGCGCATCATCTCCACACCGCCGCTGGCATGCACGTTAATCAACCAGACACCGGTCCGCGCCGCGGCCCGACAAGCCGCCGCCACCGTATTCGGGATGTCGTGGAACTTCAGATCCAGAAAGACGCGAAAACCCAGGCCGTGCAGACGGTGCAACAGTTCGGGCCCGGCGACCACGAACAGCTCAAACCCGACCTTCAGCGCGCACTGGGCTGGATCAAGCTTTCGCGCGAACGCCAGTGCGGCTTCGGCTTCGGAAAAATCGAGCGCCACAATCAGGCGCGTTGCAGGTTCCGGAATCGGATTCATGAACGGGGACTCCCTTCGCGGATTAGCGCCTCCTCGGCGGCCTCCGTCGTCTGGTCAATGTCGAAGTCGAGACCGCGCAGCGTATCCCAGCGACGACAGCTTGGGCACTGCCACACATGCGCACGCCCTTGATAGCCACAGTTCACGCACTGGTACAGATGCTGGCTCCCGAGCTGGTCCGCCAGGGCCTTCTCGAATGCTGCAAACTCCGTGCTGTATTGCTGGACCGCCGGGAGAATCTTCATCCAGCGCACCGCCTCCAGCAATCCCGAGGTCGGCACCGGGCGCTGTGCCAGGATCGAACCCAGCTCCATCAGCGCGGCATCCAGTCGGCCAGTGCGTCGATAAAGACGCATCAGGGCGATGCGCGCCATCGTGATCCCACGGTTGCGCGCAAGATCGTCGAGGAGCTCCTCCAGCTGACCTAGACGATTCTCCCCAGGCAGCTCCTGATGCAACCGCTCGATACGCGGTACCAGCAAGGGCGCCAGCTGCGGGGTACGCGCCACCGCATCGCGTCCGAATCCGATCGCCTCGCGGATCTCGCCCTTGCGTGCCGCGATCTCCGACTGGATCAGCAGTGCCCGCGAAAGCCCCGGCACCAGGCCCTCGGCCTGTTCCGCGCGCGCTCTGGCGCTTTCCCAGTCACCCTTGTCCAGCGCGATCTGGGCCAGTTCGCAATGATAATGCGCGATCCTCTGATGCTCGTGCGCGACCCCATGTTCCTTCAGCCGGTCGCCCACCTCGATCGCACGCTCCCATTCCCGCTGGGTCTCGTAGACCTGACGCAGGCCTTCCAGTGCGGCGACCGCCTGATGCGGCGAATCCGCCAATTCACGAAACACCGCCTCCGCCCGATCCAGTACACCGGCCAGGAGAAAATCCTCGCCCAGTTCGCACAGGGCCTGTGCCCGCTGCGCCGCGGGCAGCGTGGGCCGCGCGACCAGGTTCTGATGGATACGGATGGCGCGGTCGACCTCGCCCCGGCGCCGGAAGAGCCGCCCCAGGATCACATGGGTCTCGAAGGTTTCGTGATCGACTTCCACCATTTCGATGAAGGCCTGAAGGGCATCATCCGTGCGGTCGTCGAGGAGGTGGCGCACACCTTCCAGGTAGCGATCCAGTGACGGCTCCCGTTCCTCTCGGTCTTCCGGCACGCCGTAACGCGCGAGCCACCAGCCACTCGCAGCCGCAATAGGGAGCAGCAACCAGAACCAGTCGTCGATCATGAGCGAGAATGGTTCCCGGATGAGAAGAGAAACGTGGGGGGCGTCAGTGGCCGCATGCGCGCCACGTGACTAGTAGAAATCCCGCATGGGTGCGGTACGCAACTGCTCGACCTCGACCTTGAGGGCATGGTTCTGTTCGCGCAGGTCTGCAATCTTTTGCCGCAACCGGCGCAGCCGCAGCCAGAGTACGAGCGAAGCCAAAACGACCCCGAACAGGGCCGCAATCCCGAGGAACACCACGAGCGGCGCCTCGATCTGCACACCGGGTAACGCAAGGGTCACCAGGTCTTCGTTCAATACAACAAGAATGCCAACAGCGGACGAAATCACGATAAGCGCGGCAAAGGCCACGGCATTGCGAATCTGCTGTCGACGTCGGTCGTCCACGGACGGTCCCTAGTCGTTCCCGTCGATGGAGCCGTTTACCCGTTCGCGCAATTCCTTGCCGGGCTTGAAATGGGGGACATGCTTACCGGGCAAGGCAACACCTTCACCGGTCTTGGGGTTACGTCCCAGCCTTGGGGGCCGGAAATGGAGGGAAAAACTGCCGAAGCCCCGAATCTCTACCCGCTGCCCATTGGCCAGCGCATGACTCATCCGTTCGAGTAATGCCTTGACCGACATCTCGACATCCCTGGCAGGCAAATGTGGCGATTTCCGGGCGAGGTTCTCGATCAATTCCGATTTGGTCATCTGGCACTCGTCACAGACAGGAAGGAAACCCGGTTTCCCGGAACAAAATGGCCCACGGCACCTTCCGGCACCGTGGGCCGCTGCAGAACGGACTTAGTCGTTCTTGTCCATCTGCTCCTTGAGCAGATCGCCCAGGGTAGTACCGGTACCGGCATTGCTGCCGTAATCGGAGACCATCTCGGCTTCCTCGGCGCGATCCTTGGCCTTGATCGACAGGCTGATGGCGCGGGTCTTCTTGTCAACGCCCATGAATCGGGCTTCGACGGTTTCGCCGACCTTCAGCACAGTGCTGGCATCCTCCACACGATCCTGGGAGATGTCGGCGGCACGCAGGATGCCGTCGATGCCGTCGGCCAGTTCGATCACCGCGGCCTTGGCGTCCACTTCCTTCACGGTACCGGACACGATGCTGCCCTTGCTGTGCTCGGCCACGAAGTTGGCGAACGGATCGCGGTCCAGCTGCTTCAGGCCCAGGGAGATGCGCTCGCGCTCGGGATCCACGGACAGGACCACGGCCTCGACCTCGTCACCCTTCTTGAAGTTGCGGATCGCCTCTTCGCCGGCCTCGTGCCAGGACAGGTCGGAGAGGTGGATCAGGCCGTCGATGCCGCCTTCCAGGCCAACAAACACACCGAAATCGGTGATCGACTTGATCTGGCCACTGACCTTCTCGCCCCGGTTGTGGTTGGCGGCGAAGTCGTCCCACGGGTTGGACTGGCACTGCTTCATGCCCAAGGAGATGCGGCGGCGCTCTTCGTCCAGGTCCAGGATCATTACCTCGACCTCGTCACCGATGGCAACCATCTTGCCCGGGTTGACGTTCTTGTTGGTCCAGTCCATCTCGGACACGTGCACCAGGCCTTCCACGCCGTCTTCGATCTCCACGAAGCAGCCGTAATCGGTGATGTTGGTGACCTTGCCGAAGATCCGGGTGCCGGTCGGGTAACGACGGGTGATGTTTTCCCACGGATCCTCGCCCAGCTGCTTCAGGCCCAGCGATACGCGCATGCGTTCGCGGTCGAACTTCAGGACCTTGACCTCGACTTCCTGGCCGATCTCGACTACGTCGGACGGGTGCTTGACGCGCTTCCAGGCCATGTCGGTGATGTGCAGCAGGCCGTCGATGCCGCCCAGATCCAGGAACGCACCATAGTCGGTCAGGTTCTTGACGATGCCCTTGACCTGCGCGCCTTCCTGCAGGTTCTTCAGCAGCTCTTCGCGCTCGGCGCTGTATTCCTGCTCGACCACGGCACGACGCGACACAACCACGTTGTTGCGACGGCGATCCAGCTTGATGAGCTTGAATTCCAGCTCTTTGCCTTCCAGATACGCGGTATCGCGCACCGGACGGACATCCACGAGTGAACCCGGCAGGAACGCCCGGATATCGCCCAGCTCGACGGTGTAGCCACCCTTGACCTTGCCGGAGATCTTGCCGGTGACGTACTGCTCTTCTTCCATCGCACCTTCGAGACGGTCCCAGGCCTTGGCTCGCTTGGCCTTCTCGCGCGACATGCGCGTCTCGCCGAAACCGTCTTCCGGGGTTTCGAGGGCCACTTCGACGACATCGCCGACCTTGACCTCGAGCTCACCCTCTTCGTTCATGAACTGCTCGGTGGGAATGACCCCCTCGGACTTCAGGCCGGCGTTCACCACGACGACTTCCGGGGTGACCTCAATGACGGTGGCACTGAGGATGGCACCCGGCTGCATCTGGGTGTAGGCCATGCTCTCTTCGAGCAGTTGCGCGAAACTTTCACTCATGGATTTGTGAACCTGTGGTTTAACAAATGCTTGCAGATACTTCCTGCAACCAGTTCTAGACGTTTATGATCCCGCTTCCGACGGCTTATTCCGCGGGGCGGGGGCTTTGTTCCGGGAGTACGTCCCGAAGGCGTTCCAGGATCATGTCGACCACGCCGACGATGTCCAGGTCCGTGGTATCCACTTCCCAGGCATCTTCGGCGGGCTTGAGGGGGGCCACGCTGCGTTCGCGATCACGCCGGTCGCGGGCCTCCATCTCGTCCTGAAGGGCGGAGAGATTAGCACTAAGTCCTTGTTCCTTCAACTGCATGTATCGCCGCCTGGCCCGCTCCTCGGCCGAGGCCGTCAGGAAGATCTTCAGGTCCGCTTCGGGGAACACGACCGTGCCCATGTCGCGCCCGTCGGCGACCAGCCCCGGGGCCTTCGCGAAACCGCGCTGACGCTCCAGCAGCGCCTCGCGCACCGCCGGAATCGCAGCCACCTGGGAGGCGTCACTGCCCGTCTGCTCCGTGCGCAGCAGTTGGTCCACGGGTGCGCCTTCCAGCAGCGTGGTCACGGCCGTGGCATCCCGATTGACCTCGAAATCCACATCCAGACCCGCGGCCAGCCGGGCCAGTGCCTCCTCGTCGGTCAGTTCCACGCCGTGCTGTCGCGCAGCCAGCCCCAACAGCCGATAGAGGGCTCCGCTATCCAGAAGATGCCAGCCCATCGCCGCCGCTACGCGCATGCAGACCGTGCCCTTCCCTGCACCGCCGGGGCCATCAATGGTCAGTACCGGAATGGCCGTACTCATGCCGCCTCCAGTTGCAGTCCGGCCTCACGCGCCAGCGCCACGAAGCCGGGGAAAGAGGTCCCCACGTTGGCGCAATCGCGGATGCGGATCGGCGCTCGGGCACGCAGCCCGGCCATCGCGAACGACATGGCGATGCGGTGATCGCCATGACTGTCGACCTCGCCCCCAGTGAAACCGTCACCGCCCTGGATGCGAATGCCATCCGGCTGCACTGCGCAGTCCACGCCCAGCGCGGCCAGACCATCGGCCATCACCTGGATACGATCACTTTCCTTGACCCGCAGCTCCTCCGCGCCGGTCAGGACCGTCTCGCCCTCGGCACAGGCCGCGGCGATGAAGATGGCCGGGAATTCATCGATTGCCAGTGGCACCAAGTGCTCGGGGATCTGGATCCCCTTCAGAGTGGCCGCCTCGACCTCGAGATCGGCCACGGGCTCGCCACCGGCTTCGCGCTCATCGAGGACGCGGATCTCGGCGCCCATCAGACGCAGGATGTCGATCACGCCGGTGCGCGTCGGGTTGATCCCCACATGTTCCAGGCGCATGCGCGAGCCGGTGGCAATCGAGGCACCGACCAGAAAAAATGCCGCCGACGAGATATCCGCTGGCACATCCACCGGGCTTGCGACCAGGCGACCGCCGCCCTCTACACAGGCACGGGGTCCGTCGCGCTCCACGTGATAGCCGAATCCGGCCAGCATCCGCTCGGTGTGATCGCGGGTGGGCGCCGGCTCGGTCACGCAGGTCCTGCCGTCCGCCCAAAGACCTGCCAACAACAGGGCCGACTTCACCTGGGCACTGGCGACTTTCAATACATGATCTGTACCCCGCAACGGGGCCCCGCCGTGTACCCGCAACGGTGGCGTCCCGGCCTCGCTGGTATCGATGTGCGCACCCATGTGCGCGAGCGGGTCGGTGACTCGGCGCATCGGGCGCCCGCTCAGGGAGCGATCACCGACCAGCTCGCTGTCAAACGCCTGGCCGGCCAGTACACCGCACAGCAGCCGCATCGCCGTCCCCGAGTTGCCCATGTCCAGTGCCGCCGCCGGGGCCTTGAGCCCGTGCACGCCGGCACCCTGAATGCGTACATCGCCTGGACCGGTACGTTCGATCGCCACGCCCATCGCACGAAACGCCTCCAGTGTCGCAATACAATCGGCCCCCTCGAGGAATCCGGTCACACGCGTCTCGCCCTCGGCCAGCGCACCCAGCATGATCGCCCGGTGGGAGATCGACTTGTCGCCCGGCACGCGGGCGCGGCCCGAAAGCTGCCCTCCGGGCTGTACGGTAAAGGTATTCATCGATTTTCAGGTATCCAGTTGTGCGTCCGCGGGGTCGCAAAGGCGATCGCGGGTTTCCTTGGCGTGTTCAAAGCTCTGTTCGATGGTCGCGGCATCGCCGTGCTCGATGGCGCTGCGCAAACCCTCCAGATCGGCCTGGTACTGCCCGATCACCTCGAGGATGGCGGTGCGATTGGCGAGGCAGATATCCCGCCAGACCACCGGATCGCTGGAGGCGATGCGCGTGAAATCGCGAAACCCCCCGGCGGCGTAATGAAAGATCTCGTCGCGCTCGCTCATGTTCGCAAGCGACGACACCAGCGTGAAGGCCAGCACATGGGGCAAGTGACTGGTCGCGGCCAGCACCCGGTCGTGGTGCGCCGGGGTCATGTACTCGACCCGCGCCCCGGCGGCCTGCCACATCGCGGCCACTCGGTCGGTCGCCAGCGCATTCGTGGCATCGACCGGTGTCAGGATTACCAGGCGCTCACGGAACAGGGTGGCAAAGGCCGCCCCCACCCCGCTCTTCTCGGTTCCCGCAATCGGATGGCCGGGGACAAACGCGCGCGGGACCTTGCCGAAGCCGGCACCCACCGCATCGATTACGGCCTGCTTGCTGCTGCCCACATCGGTCAGCGGGCTGTCTTCGGGCCACGCCGCAGCCAGGTCGCGCGCCAGTGGCTCCATCGCCCCCAACGGGACGGCGAGAACGCCCAGGTCCGCGCCCTCGGCGGCCTCGGCGACATCGGTGGTCCAGCGATCGATCACGCCCAGGCGCTGCGCCTCGCGCAGATTGTCTGCATTGCGCGAACAACCCACGATCTCGCGCACGGCCCCCGCCTCGCGCAGGGCCAGGGCCAGCGAACCGCCGATCAGCCCAACGCCGAAGATGACCAGCCGTTCGATCACGCCAGGGCCTTTTTCAGGGCCGCGAGAAAGCGGTCATTGTCCGCACGGGTCGAGACCGTGACGCGCAGATGCCCGGGGAGACCGTAATTCTCTACCGGGCGCGTAATCACGCCGTCGCGCAGCATGTCGTCATATACCGGGCCCGGATCCCGGCCGGTATCGAAGGTCACGAAATTGCCCACCGACGGGATCACACGCAAGCCCAGCTCGCGCAGGGCGGCGCTCACCTGGCGAACCCCCTCCCGATTGATGGCCACCGACTTTTCCACATGCTCGTGGTCGTCCAGCGCGGCCAGGCCGGCCGCCTGGGCAATCGCATTCACATTGAACGGCTGGCGCACTCGATTCAGCAGGTCCGCGATGGCCGGCGAGCTAACCGCATAGCCGAGGCGCAGTCCGGCCAGGCCCTGGATCTTGGAGAAAGTCCGGGTGACGATCAGGTTCGGATAGCGATCCAGCCATTGCGTGGTGTCCGGATACTCGGCCTCCTCGACATATTCGAAATAGGCCTCGTCGATAACAACCACGGTCGTGACCGGCATCGCGGCCACGAAGGCTTCGAGCGCCGCCGCATCCAGCCAGGTGCCGGTCGGGTTGTTCGGGTTGGCCACGAACACGACCCGCACATCGCCATCCACCCGCGCCTGCATCGCGTCAAGATCGTGCCCGAAGGGCTGTTCCGGATGGTCGGCGGGCAGCGCCGGGGCCACTCGGGCCACGGCATCCACCGCCTGGGTCACCAGCGGATAGACCGCAAACGCGTGGGCAGAAAACACGGCAGCACGCCCCGGCGCCAGCCAGGTCCGTGCAACCAACTCCAGCACCTCGTTGGAGCCATTGCCGAGGGTGATCTGCTCCGGGGTCACGCCATGGCGTTCGGCCAGACGTGCCTTCAGCTCGAAGCCATTGCCGTCGGGATAGACATGCGCATCGGCCAGCGCCGCGCGCCCGGCTTCCACCGCAAGGGGCGACGGGCCCAGCGGATTCTCGTTGGAGGCCAGCTTGACTGCCTGGGTAATCCCCAGTTCGCGTTCCAGCGTGGCCACGGGCTTGCCCGGCTGGTAGGGGCTAAGCCCCTGGACGCCAGCAACCGCCAGAGTCACCGGATCAAACGCCGGGCCGGCCGTAGCGGATACGGAAGGATTGGATGCCATGCGGAAACCTCGGGGATTCAGGTGGCGGCCTGGGGATAGCTCCCCAGCACCTTGACGGTATCGGCGCTTGCGCGCAGCTGCTCCAGACATTCGCGGATCAGCGGATCCTGCTGGTGGCCGACCAGGTCGAGAAAGAACACGTAGTTCCACGGCGTGCAGCGCGACGGGCGCGATTCGATACGGGTCAGGCTGATACCCGACTCCGCAATCGGCTTGAGCAGCGAATACAGCGATCCCGGACGATTGGCGGTCGTCAGCATCACCGAGGTGCGATCCGCGCCACTGGGTTCCGTGGTGCCGGAACCGATAATCAGGAAACGTGTGGTGTTGTCGGCGCGATCTTCCACGTGCGGCGCCCGCACCGGGATCTGGTAATGGTCGGCCGCGGCCTGGCTGGCGAGTGCCGCCACGGTCGGGTCCTGCGCCGCAATCTCGGCTGCGCGGGCGTTGCTGGAGACCGCCTCGCGTTCGGCGTTCGGCAGCTCCGCGTCCAGCCACTGGCGGCATTGCGCCAGCGCCTGGGCGTGGGCCAGCACGCGCCGGACCTGACCGAGATCTTCGGCGTGCGTCAGCAGATGGTGGTGAATCGGAGTCACGACCTCACCGCAGATCTGCAGCGAAGAATCCATGAAGCAGTCGACCGTGTGGGTTACCACCCCCTCGGAGCTGTTCTCGATGGGCACCACGCCGAACTGCGCGCGACCGGTCTCCACGGCGTCGAACACGGCATCGATAGAGGCCAGCGGCTGGGTCTCGACCGCATGGCCGAAATGCTTGCGCGCCGCCAGATGCGTAAAGGTGCCCACCGGTCCCAGATAGGCCACATGGAGCGGATGCTCCAGAGCCAGGCATTCGGACATGATTTCGCGGAACAGCCGGGTGATCGCTTCGCCGGATAGCGGGCCGGGGTTCTGCTCACGCACCCGGCGCAGGATCTCGGCTTCACGCTCCGGACGATAGAACACCGGATTGCTCTCCTGGCTGCGCTTCACCCGGGCCACGGCCTCGGCACAGCGGGCACGCTCGCTCAGCCGCTCGAGCAGCTCGGCATCCAGCGCGTCGATGCGCGCCCGCAGGGCAGCCAGATCTTCCTGGCCGTCGGCGGGCTGCGACGAATGCGGGTCCCCGGCCACGATCTACAGCACCCGCGCCCGCAGCACGCCGTCGATCTCATGCAGTGCATCCAGGGTCGCCTGGTCCGGCTGGCCATCCACATCCAGCAGGGTGTACGCAATGTCACCGCGGGAGTCGTTCATCAAGTGCAGGATGTTGATGTTGGACTCACCCAGGGTATGCGAGATGCGCCCGACCCGGTCCGGCAGGTTGCGATTGACGACGGCGATCCGGGTGTCTCCCTTGCGATCCAGCACCAGGGTCGGGAGATTCACCGAATTGACCACGTTGCCGTTTTCCAGATAATCACGCAGCTGATCCGCGATCATCACCGCACAATTCTCCTCTGACTCGGTCGTCGAGGCCCCCAGATGCGGCAGGGTGATCACCCGCGGGTGCCCCATCATGGCCTGCACCGGGAAATCGGTGATGTAGGCGTGCAGGCGTTCGGCGTCCAGCCCCTCGTGCACAGCGGCGTCGTCCACGATGCCCTCGCGCGCCAGGTTCAGCACCATCGCCCCGGGATTCATCCCGCTCAGGTTCTTCGCGTTGACCAGGTTGGCGGTGTTCTCGGTCAGTGGCACATGCACGGTGACCGCATCGGCCCCCTCCATCGCGGCTTCCACCGAGCGCGCGCGCTCGATGCCGGAGTCCAGACGCCATGCGTTCTCGACCGTCACCTTGGGGTCGAAGCCCACCACCTCCATGCCGAGCGCCCGCGCGGCATTGGCCACGCCAACACCGATCGCACCCAGGCCGAGCACAGCCAGGCGCCGGCCGGGCAGTTCAAAGCCGGTGAACTTCTTCTTGCCATGCTCCACCGAGGACATGAAGTCCTCCTTGGTGGGGTCCAGCCCCTGCACGTAGCCTGCCGCCGGCAACAGATTGCGCGCGGCCAACAGCAGACCGGCAATCACCAATTCCTTCACGGCGTTGGCATTGGCGCCCGGGGCATTGAACACCGCCACCCCGCGCTCGGACAGCGCCTCCACCGGGATGTTGTTCACCCCGCTACCGGCGCGCCCGACGGCCAGGACGGAATCCGGGATATCGACCGAATGCAGGTCGAACGACCGCAGCATCAATGCGTCTGGCTGGTTGATGTCCGACGCGACCTCGTAGTGGTCGCGCGGGAAGCGGTCCAGCCCACGCACGGCGATGTTGTTGTAGGTCTGAATTCGGTACATCACGACCTCCTGGCCCGGTAGTTACGCCCGGCGACCACGATTCGACAGGATCAGGCGTGGCGGTTCTCGAAGTCCGCCATGAAATCGATCAGGGCATCCACGGAGCTTTCCGGCACAGCGTTATAGATACTTGCGCGCATCCCGCCCACCGAGCGATGTCCCTTCAACGAGGACAGGCCGGCCGCATCCGCCTCGTTGAGGAACGTCCCGTCGAGGGAATCGTCCGCCAGGATAAACGGCACATTCATCCACGACCGGGCCGTGGGCTCGACCGGGTTGCGATAGAAGGCGGAGTTGTCGATGTACTGGTACAGCTTGGCGGCCTTGCGCTGGTTGGTCTTGCCCATGCTCTCCAGGCCGCCCTGCTCCAGCAACCATTCGAACACCAGCCCGGCCAGGTACCAGCCAAAGGTCGGCGGGGTGTTGTACATCGAATCGTTCTTGGCCTGCAGCGCCCAGTCCAGCACCGCCGGCACGTTGCCCTTGTCGCGCTCCAGCAGGTCATTGCGCACGATCACCACGGTCAGGCCAGCCGGACCGATGTTCTTCTGCGCCCCGGCATAGATCACGCCGAACTTCGACACATCGATCGGACGCGACAGGATGGTGGAGGACATGTCCGCCACCAGCGGTACGTCGCCCACATCCGGAATTTCCGGAAACTCGACCCCGCCGATGGTCTCGTTCGGGGTGTAGTGCACGTAGGCGGCGTTCGGATCCAGGTTCCACGAGGCGCGATCCGGGATCGAGTCGTACCCGCTCGCTTGCGAGCTGGCCACTATATTCACCGGCCCGTACTTCTGAGCCTCCTTGATGGCCTTGCCGGACCAGGCCCCGGTATCGATGTAGTCCATACCCCGGCCATTCGCCAGGTTCATCGGGATGGCGGCAAACTGCCCGGTCGCCCCGCCCTGCAGGAACAACACCGTGTAGTTGTCGGGGATGTCCATCAGCGTGCGCAGGTCCTGCTCGGCCTTCTCGGCCACGGCCATGAAGGGCTTGCCGCGGTGGCTCATCTCCATCACGGACATCCCGGACCCGCGGAAGTCCAGCAGCTCGTCACGCGCCCGTTCGAGCACCGCCTGAGGCAGGGCCGCCGGCCCCGCGCTGAAGTTCATCACTCGCGTCATGCCTGTTCTCCATCGTCACTGGATTCGGGACCCGTCTCCGGGTCCGTCCCGATTTCCGATTGACCGGGCTCTTCATCGTCTTCGACGCCGTCCTCGCCTTGCAACTGGGCGACCCGGGCGAGCTCGACCAGGTTTTCGTCTTCATCGAGACGGATCAGACGCACGCCCTGCGTGTTGCGACCGATCAATGGAATCTGGTCGATCGGTGTCCGCACCAGCGTCCCGCCATTGGTGATCAGCATGACCTCGTCGTCGTCCAGCACCCGTGCGGCCCCGACCAGCAAGCCATTGCGGCCCTCGGTCTGGATCGCGATCACGCCCTGGCCACCACGGCGATGCACCGGGAATTCGTCGAAACGGGTGCGCTTGCCGTAACCGTGTTCGGTCGCCAGCAGCGCCGATCCCTCGTCGACATTCAGCAGCGCGATCACCCGCTGGTCATCCTCCATGCGCACGCCGCGCACGCCGCAGGCCGTCCGCCCCATGGCGCGCACGTCGCTCTCGTGGAAACGCACGGCCTTGCCGGCCGTGGTCACCAGCATCACGTCGAGGGTGCCGTCGGTCAGGGAGACATCAACCAGATGATCCCCCTCGCGCAGATCCACCGCGATGATGCCGGAGGCGCGACGGCGCGAGAAATCCGTCAGCGGGGTCTTCTTCACCGTTCCCTGCGCGGTCACCATGAATACATAGTGATCCGGGTCGTACTCGCGCACCGGAAGGATCGTGCTGATGCGTTCATCCGCTTCCAGCGGAAGCAGATTGACGATCGGCTTGCCGCGCGCGGCCCGCGACCCCTGCGGCAGCTCGTAAACCTTCAGCCAGTACACCCGGCCGCGGCTGGAGAAGCACAGGATCGTGTCGTGCGTATTGGCCACCACCAGCCGGTCGATGAAATCCTCTTCCTTGAAGCTGGTCGCCGCCTTGCCGCGACCGCCCCGGCGCTGGGCGCGGTAGTCGGCCACGGGCTGGTACTTCACGTAGCCGGCGTGCGAAAGCGTGACGACCACGTCTTCCTCGCCAATCAGGTCCTCCAGCGTCAGGTTGGCCTGGCGCGCGCGGATCTCGCTACGGCGTTCGTCGCCGAACTGCTCGGCCACCCCTAGCAGTTCGTTGCGGATTTCCTGTTGCAGGCGGTCGCCCGAACCGAGGATATCCAGGAGGTCTTCGATCAGCTCCAGAAGGTCGCGATATTCGTCGAGGATCTTGTCCTGTTCCAGCCCGGTGAGGCGGTGCAGACGCAGATCCAGGATCGCCTGGGCCTGGGCCTCCGACAGCCGATAACCATCCTCGCTCACGCCATATTCCGGCGCCATGTCCTCGGGACGCGAAGCACTGGCCCCGGCGCGATCGAGCATGTCGCTGACCACGCCCAGCGGCCAGGCGCGCGCCAGCAGCCCGGCCTTGGCCTCGGCCGGGTTCGGCGCGGCACGGATCAGTTCGATCACTGGATCGATATTGGCCAGCGCAATCGCCAGGCCTTCCAGGATGTGGGCGCGTTCGCGCGCCTTGCGCAGATCAAAGATCGTGCGCCGGGTCACCACCTCGCGGCGATGACGCAGGAAGGCCCGCAGCACCTGGCGCAGATCCAGCACCTTCGGCTGGCCATCTACCAGCGCGACCATATTGATGCCGAAGACATTCTGCATCTGGGTGTGCATGTAGAGGTGGTTCAGGACCACCTCGGCCATCTCGCCACGCTTGAGCTCGATGACCAGGCGCATGCCGTCCTTGTCCGACTCGTCGCGCAGCTCGGAGATGCCCTCCATGCGCTTTTCCTTCACCAGCTCGGCGATCTTCTCGGTCAGACGCGCCTTGTTCACCTGGTAGGGCAGCTCGGTGACGACAATCGCCTCGCGCTGGCCGCCTTCCAGCGGCTCCACGTGCGAGCGTGCCCGGATCAGGACCCGGCCGCGACCGGTCCGATAGGCCTCGCGCACGCCATCGATGCCGTTGATGATGCCGGCGGTGGGGAAATCCGGCGCCGGCACGTGTTCCATCAGGCCGTCGATGGAGATGTCGGGGTCATCGATCAGCGCCACGCAGGCGTTGACGACCTCGCGCAGGTTGTGCGGCGGAATATTGGTCGCCATCCCCACCGCGATGCCGGCGGAACCATTGACCAGCAGGTTGGGAAACTTGCTCGGCAACACGGCCGGCTCGCTCTCGGAGCCGTCGTAGTTGTCGGTAAAGTCGACCGTTTCCTTTTCGATATCGGCCAGCAGCTCGGCCGCGATGCGCGCCATGCGCACCTCGGTGTAGCGCATGGCCGCCGGCGAGTCGCCGTCGATGGAACCGAAGTTACCCTGCCCGTCTGCGAGCATGTAGCGCATCGAGAACGGCTGCGCCATGCGCACGATGGCGTCGTAGACGGCGGAGTCGCCATGCGGGTGGTATTTACCGATCACGTCACCGACCACACGCGCCGACTTCTTGTACGGCTTGTTGTAGTCGTTGCCCAGCTCGCGCATCGCGTAGAGCACGCGGCGATGGACCGGCTTGAGGCCGTCACGGACATCGGGGAGGGCCCGGCCCACGATTACGCTCATCGCATAATCGAGGTAAGACTGCTGCATCTCGTCTTCGAGATTGACCGGAAAAACTTCCTTGGCAAATTCAGCCATCGAGGGTTACGCCGTCCGTCTGAACAAGCTCGCGATGATACCACAGGGGTAACCACTGGGGGCGCCCTTTTCTCCCCTCAAAACGGTTCTCCGAGGCTCTCAGGCCCGAGGGCGGCCGGTGCCGGCCCCATTTTCCCGGGTGTCAGGCCCCGGTCGTGGTGGATTCCGCGGCCGCGGGCTCGCGCAGTGTGGCCAGGCGCTCCCGCGTCGGGGCCTCGACCACACCGCGTTCGGTGACGATGGCATCGATCAGGTCCGCCGGGGTCACGTCAAAGGCCGGGTTGTATCCCCGCGCACCGTCGGCGGCCACGCGCTGGCCGGCCAGCGCCAGCACCTCGTCCTCGCCGCGCTGCTCGATGGGGATGCCCGATCCGTCTGCCATCTCGAAGTCGATGGTCGCCACGGGCGCCGCAACCATGAAACGCACCCCGTGGGCCCGCGCCAGCAACGCCAGGCCATAGGTGCCGATCTTGTTGGCGGTATCGCCGTTGGCGGCAATTCGGTCCGCCCCGACGATCACCCAGCCCACCCGGCCGGAGCGCAACAGGCTGGCCGCCGCACCCTCGCACAGCACCTGCACCGGAATGCCGTCGTGCACCAGTTCCCAGGCGGTCAGTCGGCTGCCTTGCAGCCAGGGGCGGGTCTCGTCGGCAAACACCTCCTTGATACGCCCGGCATCCCAGGCGGCCCGGATCACACCGAGCGCGGTGCCATAGCCCCCGGTTGCCAGCGAACCCGTATTGCAGTGGGTCAGCACGCCGCGACCCGGCTCGATCAATTGCGCACCCAGGGCGCCCAATTGCCGATTGCCGGCAATGTCTGCCTCCAGCATCCGCTCGGCTACTGCCCGGGTCTCGCTCACGGCAGCATCCACCGACTCGCTGGCGGCCACGACCGCCTGCATGCGATCCAGCGCCCAGAACAGATTCACCGCTGTCGGGCGCGAACCGCGCAGGGTCTCGATATCGGCGGCTACACGCGCACGCCAGTCGTCGTGACCTGTCGCGCACTGACAAGCCAGCACCACACCGAATGCCGCCGTGATGCCGATCGCCGGCGCCCCGCGCACGACCATGTCGCGGATCGCCACGGCCACGGCGGGCGCGTCCTGATAGGTTTGCCAGACGCTCTCCTGCGGGAGGCGGCGCTGGTCCAGCAACTGGAGCGCGCCCTCGCGGAAGCGGATGGGACGGATGGTGTCGGAATGTTCGCGATTCATCCGGTTATTCTACCAGCGTGTCTCGTCCGTCGGCGTGGGGGTGCAACCCTCCTGCCCGCGCAAGGGTGGCAAGGGCGCAGGCTGCCAGAGCCTCCGGTGGCGGGCTCGATGACCGGGCCCCACCTCCAGCTCCGAGTTCGCTTCCAGGCGCAAGACGCCATGCAGCCCGGTCTCCTGCAGTGGCACACAGGCCGCCTTCAGACGTTCGCGGACAGCGGCCTCCAGACCGCGCCCGCGCCCATCGGTACTCGCCCAGGCGATGCGCGGCGGCGCATCCACCAGCCAGCCCCGGCTCAAGCTGCCCGTGCCAGCCCCGCGCGGCAGCACCAGAAGATCACTGGCACGCCCGTCCGGCACATCACGCATCAGCACTGCCTCGCCCAGTCCTCCGAGCCCGCCCGTCAGCAACAGACGGACACCACCGGCCGTCTCCACCGCCAGCACGCAGGAGGCCGAGGCGCTGCCATCCCATCCGGGCGGCGGGTGCAGCACTTCGAATCGCACCGCGTCCCATTCCCAGCGCTCTCCGACCTCGCACGCCCGCTCATCGGCCTCTGCCGGCACCCGTCGCAGGGTCTCGACCACGGGTATGGAATCCCGGACCCCGGCGCTGCCTCCGGCGTGCGCGGCGTGTTCGTGGCTGAGGATCATGCGATCCAGCCGGCGCACCCCTTCGGCCCGAAGGGTCGGGACCACAATCTGCTCACCCGCGCTGTAGCCACCCGCACGCCCGGGACCCGCATCGAACAACAGGTTGTGGTTACGCGTCTGCAGCAAGGCCGACTGCCCGTTCCCGACATCCAGCAGGAGGACGTGCACGGCACCCGGCTCGATATCCGGTCGCATGGGCAAGGCCAGCGCCATGCCTGCGAGCACGACCCAAACGGCACCCAGACGCAGCCGCGGCTGCAAGGCCACGAGCACCGCGAGCCCGCCCAGCAAGCTCGCAGCCAGCGGGACCCGCCGCTCGTCCACCAGCACGGGCAATCCGGACAGGAGATCCAGCAATCCGACGAGCAGAGCCAGTACGCCGTCGCCCGCGTGCAGGAACGGCTGACCCAAAGGGGCCCACAAGGCGGCCAGCCCTGCCCCGACCAGCAACACCGGCAGCACCAGCAGGCTGATCACGGGCACTGCCACCAGGTTGGCCACCGGCGCGACCCACGAACCCAACTGGAACCAGGCGAGACTGAGCGGAAGCATCGCCAGTGCCAGCATCACCTGGATACTCCCCGCCTCGCGCCAGCCCGGACGCCCCGAGCGCCCCTGCAACAACAGAAGAATGACCGCGACCGCGCCAAACGAAAACCAGAAACCGGGGGCCAGTACACTCGTCGGCTGCCACAGCACAACCGCCATCGCGGCCAGCATCAGACCTCGCCAGGCGAACGCCTCGCGGCGCCACAACAGGGCCGCCATGAAGGCCGCGAGCATGATCAACGCCCGTTGGGTCGGGATGCTGAAGCCGGCCAACGCGGCATACACCGCAGCCCCCGCCAGACCGGCCAGCGCCATGAAGGCCGCCTTCCGCAGACCCCGTTGCAGCGGCAACAAACCGCTCCAGACCAACCCCGACAGCAACCCGACAAAACCGGCAACCAGCCCCACATGCAAGCCGGAGATCGCCATCAGGTGGTTGGTTCCGGTGCGCAGAAAGGCCTGCCATTCCGGCGCGGTCATCCCCTGACGGTCGCCAATGACCAGGGCCTGCACCAGCCCCGGATGGCGCAACTCCGGGGCCGCGACTTCCAGCCGCCCGCGCAGCCAGCCGCGGACGCGGTGCAAGTCGGCCCGCCAGGGCCGTGCCGGTGCGGCCGACACTCCGTTCCCGATCGACTCCAGATCAAGCAACGTCGCGGAGCCATGCAGGCCCTCGCGGTAAAACCACCCCGCGCGATCGAATCCGCCAGGATTCGCGGGCCCTTCGGCCGGGCGCAGGCGCAGGGTCATCTGGCCGCGTGTGCCTGCCTCGACCTCAGGCCGCGCCGGATACGCCGTCACCAGGAGCTCACGGGCAGCGAATGCCTCCGGCCCCGCGATGACCGCCTCCACCGTGACCCGAAACCGGCTGCGATGCCCGGTGTGTTCCGGCAAACTGGTGACCGTGGCAAGAACGGTGACCTCTTCTCCCGCAAGCGAAGGTGCCAAGGCCTCCTCGAGCCAGATGTTCGCGGTCATGGAGACGCTCCCCCAGGCGACCACCCCACCCAGCGCCATCGCCCATGGCACAGTGGCCCGGTAGCCGTAGCGTCGCAGGCCGGCGCTGGCGCCCGCGGTGACCACGAGCAGCGCGAGCAGCAGACCCGGGGCCATCGGAAGCGGCTCCGGTACCCGGTGCAGCCACCACGCCGTGACCAGAAGCCCGAGGGTGAAAGCGGTCACGTTGAGGCCCTGAACGCCCGGCCCACTGCGTGGCCCAAGACCCACGTGCCGGGCGACACAGGCATTCGCCGGCCCAAATCAGCGAGAATGGAACCCACATGCGCGGTCGCGAGCCCGCGCCAGGCGCACCATCGGCAACCCGGAACATGGCAAGACACATCATCAAGAAGATGTTTCCCGGCATGGAGCGCATGCGTGGGCACAAGGCGCTCGCCCCGCTGGGGCCGCGTCTGGGGTCGCCGGATCTGTGGCATCTGAACCGCCGCTCCGTGGCTGGTGCGTTTGCCGTGGGGCTCTTCGTGACCTTCCTGCCACTGCCCATGCAGATGCTGATCGCGGCGGCCGTGGCCATTATCGTCCGCGTCAATCTGCCGATTTCGGTGATCCTGGTCTGGATCTCCAACCCGATCACCATGCCGCCCATGTTGTATACGGCCTACACGATCGGGCGCAAGCTTCTGGACGAACCCCGTCGCGATATCCGCCTGGACTGGAGCTGGGAGTGGTTCAGCACGGAGTTACTGACCATCTGGCAGCCCCTGCTCCTGGGGAGCGTCCTGCTGGGCTCGGTCGCGAGCCTGTCGGGTTATTTGCTCGTGCGCTTCCTGTGGCGGCTGAACGTGGTCCAGCGCGTGCGCAGCCGCCGTTATCTGCGGCGGCTGCGCAAGGAACTGGCGGAGCGCGAAGCCGCGGAACGCAGCGAAGAGGAAAAATCGAACAAGAAGCAACCGCCGTTGGACTGATCAACCGAGCCCGTTCAGGGTCCGATGCTGCCAGGCGCGCGGATGCGCGCTGCACGGGGGCCTATTCGTGGACCGCCGCCAATTGGCCGTCGAAGACCTCCGGCTCGAGGTGTCCCTTGACCAGCTGCACCGAGCGGTCCAGCTCGCGCGCCAGGGTGATGTCGTGGGTAACCAGGGCCAGCGCGGTGCCGGTGGAGCGATTCATCGCGCGCAGCAGCTCGAACACCTGCGCTGCCCGCTCCTGGTCCAGGTTCCCGGTCGGCTCATCCGCCAGGATGGCCGAGGGTCGGGTGACCAACGCACGGGCGATCGCGACCCGCTGACGCTCGCCACCGGAGAGCTCCGAAGGCTTGTGCTCCAGGCGGTGACCCAGATCCACCTGCTGCAGCCAGTGGCGTGCCTCCTCCCGCGCCTTGCGGTTGGACATCCGCCGGATCAGCAGTGGCAGGGCCACATTCTCGGCGGCCGTCAGTTCCGGCAACAGGTGGTGGAACTGATAAACGAACCCCAGATGCTGGTTGCGCAGGTACCCGCGCCGCGCCTCGCTCATGCGGGTCCAGTCCGTGCCCAGCAAGCGCACCTCGCCGGCCGTCGGCCGGTCCAGACCACCGAGCAGGTGCAGCAGGGTGCTCTTGCCGCTGCCCGAGGCACCGATGATCGCGGTCTGGTCCCCCGGCTGCAGGGCGAAATCGACCCCGGTCAGCACGGCCACATCCAGCTTGCCGTCGCGGAAACGGCGTTCCACGCCCAAGGCCTCGAGGACCGGAGTCTCGTGGTCAGTCATAGCGCAGCGCCTCCGCCGGCTGGGTACGGGCCGCGCGCCAGGCCGGGAACAGTGTGGCCACGACCGTCAGCAGGAAGCCCAGAATGCCGACCCGTAGAACATCCGACAGTTTAAGTTCAGATGGCAAGTCACTGATGTAATAGACTTCGGCGGACAGGAATTCGACGCCCACCAGCCGCTCGATAAAGGGCACGACGACATCGATATTGGACGCCAGCGCGACCCCGGCCGCGGTACCCAGGAGGATGCCGATCGCCCCGATCACGACCCCCTGGACCATGAAGATCACCATGATGCCTGCGGGCGACAACCCGAGCGTTCGCAGGATCGCGATATCCCCCTGCTTGTCGGTCACCAGCATGATCAGGGTCGAGACGATATTGAAGGCTGCGACCGCCACAATCAGCGAGAGGATGATGAACATCACCATCTTCTCCATCTGGATGGCGCGGAACAGATTCGCGTGCTGACGGGTCCAGTCGGACACCCGGAAAAGCCCGTCCAGCTGCGCCGCCACGTCGCGTGCAATCACCCCGGCCTGCATCATGTCGGTCAGCCGCAGCCGCAGCCCGGTCACCTGATCGCCCATCTGGAACACCGCCTGGGCATCCTCCAGATGGATGAAGGCAGTCCCCCGGTCGTATTCATACATGCCGACCTCGAACAGGCCGGACACCTCGAAGCGCCGCATGCGCGGCATCACCCCGGCCGGCGACACCGAGGCCTGGGGAGCCATCAGGATGATCGAATCGCCAACCTGCACACGCAGTTCCGCCGCCAGTTCGCGCCCAAGCACAACGCGGTAGCGACCGCCCTCCAGGCTCCCCAGCTCGCCCCGGATCATGTGTTCACCGATGCGCGCCACCCGTTCCTCCGCCTCCGGCTCCACACCGCGGATCAGCGCCCCGGAGATGTTCCCGCGCGCACTCAGCATCGCTTCGCCCTGAACATAAGGGGCCGCGGCCACCACCCGGTCATCGATGTCCGGCGCCTCGCGCTGCAGGCGCTCCCAGTCACGCAGCCCTCCGTTGGCCTCACCGATGGTCGCATGCGAGGCCATCCCCAGGATGCGCTCGCGCAATTCGCGCTCGAACCCGTTCATCACCGACAACACGGTGATCAGCGCCATCACGCCGAGCACCAGCCCGATGATCGACACCACCGAGATGAACGAGATGAAGTGGTTACGCCGCTTGGCACGCGTATAGCGCAGGCCGATGGCAAGGGTCAGGGGGCGAAACATCGCGAAAGCATGCCAGAGATACCGGGTCGCGCCTATAGGGGAAGCGTCGGGGGAGGCATGGCGTCGCGGTTGACGCTACCATGGAGCCATCCAGCAAACGGAGAGTTGGCCATGCCAGGGAAATGCAACGCAGCGAACCCCACCTTGAAGTCCGGCGCACGCCGGGGCAGCACCGTGCGCACCGCGGCCAGCGCCCTTGTACTGGCGCTTTTCGCCGGGGCCATGGCCACCGCCTCGGCCGACATCCTGCGCAGCCCCGAAGGGGGGTTCACGGTAAAGGAACGTGAAGGGGCCCCAACCCGTGGTCAGAGCCAGTCAGCGGTCATTCGCCAGCACGGCGAGCCGGAACAACGCCACGCCACCGTGGGCGATCCGCCGATCACACGCTGGGACTATGCCGACTTCTCCGTGTTCTTCGAGGGCGAGTACGTCCTGCACAGCGCAGTGCGCAACGGATCCCGCTCCGACCGTCCATGAGTACCGGGGACGCCACCCCGGTGCCGCCCAAACGCCGCCTCCCCGCCGAGTGGGAGCCCCAGGGTGCGATCCAGCTGACCTGGCCGCATGACGCCACGGACTGGGCACCCGTCCTGGATCAGGTGCACCCGGTATTTGCCACCATTGCCGCGAGCATCAGCCAGTACGAACCGGTCATCATCGTCGCGCGCGATCCCGAGCACATCGAGGAGATCTCCGGCTTCCTGACCGAGACCGCCATCCGGCCCGACCGGCTGTGGTTTGCCCTGGCCTCGAGTGACGACACCTGGGCGCGCGACCATGGCGCCATCACGGTATTCGACGGCAATCAGCCACGCCTGCTGGACTTTACCTTCAACGGCTGGGGCGGCAAATACCCCGCCGATCTGGACGATGCGATCACTCGGGCCCTGGCCAGCCAGGGCGTATTCGGCAGCTGTGTACCGGAACCCACCGGGCTGATCCTCGAAGGCGGGTCGATCGAATCCGACGGCGCCGGCACACTGCTCACTACAACGCGCTGCCTGCTCTCCAGCACCCGCAACCCCGATCTGGATCGCACCGGGCTGGAACAGCGCCTCGGCGAATGGCTGGGTGCCGAACGGATCCTCTGGCTGGAACACGGGCAGCTGGAGGGCGACGACACGGATGCCCATATCGACACGCTGGCCCGCTTCTGCGCCCGCGATACGATCGCCTACGTCCAGTGCGACGATCCGCAGGACCCCCATCACCCCGAACTGCAAGCGATGGAACAGGAACTCCGGGCCCTGCGCCAGACCTCCGGAGAGCCCTACCGCCTGATTCCGCTCCCTTGGCCGGCCCCCATCGTCGAGGACGGCCGACGGCTGGCTGCCACCTATGCGAACTTCCTGATTCTGAACGGTGCGGTGCTCCTGCCGGTCTACGATGACCCCGCCGATGCCGTCGCCCGCGACCGGCTCGCCGGGGCCTTCCCGGGACGCGAGATCGTGGAGATCGACTGCCGGGCGATCATTCGCCAGGGGGGCAGCCTGCACTGCCTGACCATGCAATACCCTGCGGCTGCCCTCGGCATCCCGCAGGAATAACCTTCTGCACCGAGCACCCGCCATGCCCAACGACCCATTGTCCGTCGCCCTGATCCAGCACCGCGACGCCGGGAGCGTCGAGGCCAATCTCGACGCCACCGCGGCCGCGGTCGCCGAGGCCGCCGCGAATGGTGCCCGCCTGGTCGTATTGGCCGAGTTGCACACCGGCCCCTACTTCTGCCAGACCGAGGACCTCGCCACCTTCGATCGCGCCGAGGCGATCCCCGGCCCGAGCTGCGAGCGCCTGGGCGCAATGGCACGGGACAACGGCGTGGTCCTGGTCGGCTCCCTGTTCGAACGTCGCGCCCCCGGGCTCTATCACAACACCGCGGTGGTCTTCGAGACCGACGGCCGCCCGGTCGGCACCTACCGCAAGATGCACATCCCGGACGATCCCGGCTATTACGAGAAGTACTATTTCACCCCGGGGGACACCGGCTTCGTCCCCATCGACACATCGGTCGGTCGCCTCGGGGTCCTGGTCTGCTGGGACCAGTGGTACCCGGAGGCCGCCCGCATCATGGCGTTGTCCGGCGCCGAGCTACTGATCTATCCCACCGCCATTGGCTGGGACCCGCAGGACACGCCCGAGGAACAGGCCCGGCAGCAGGATGCATGGATGACCGTCCAGCGCGGCCACGCCGTTGCCAACAACCTGCCGGTGATCGCCTGCAACCGCACGGGGCACGAACCGGACCCCTCCGGACACGCGCCCGGGGCGAACTTCTGGGGCACAAGCTTCGTCGCGGGGCCCCAGGGCGAGATCCTGGCCCGCGCCGGCGAAGCGCAGCCGGAGATCCTCACCGTCGAGCTGGATCGCGGCCGGACCGAGGCGGTACGCCGCCAGTGGCCTTTTCTCCGCGATCGCCGCATCGATGCCTACGGCCCGATCCTGCAACGCTACATCGATCCCACCTGAGGTGATCAACGCCCACTAGCGCGATCCGCCCCAGGTAATCCCCGGCCTTCTCCGTGACCTCCATGCCATCCGCCGCAAAAACACCCTTGACCCGCACACGGCACAAACCGATTCGTCAGGGCGGCCTCTGGCTCACGCGCACCCATCAGGCGGAATCCGTATAATCGCGGCCCTTTCCGCCCCCCGACCGAACAACAGGCCCATGTCCGAACAACGGCGCAATCCGCTCCATCCCGGCCGCCTCCCCGGCTCCGGATTCGAGGTGTGGTCGGGGCTCAATGCCTCGGCGGCGACGCTCGCACTTTCGCGGAACGCCGGCGAGTTCGCCCGGCCACTTCTGGTGATCACGGAATCCAACGAGGCGGCCGACCGCTGGCAGGAAGAGTGGGAGTTCTTCGCCGGCGACCACGACCTGCCGCTGCTGCGCCTGCCGGACTGGGAGACCCTGCCGTTCGATGTCTTCTCCCCGCACGAGGACATCATCTCCGAACGCCTGCGCACGCTGTACCACCTGCCGGGGCTGGAACGCGGGATCGTGTTGATGCCGGTCTCGACCCTGATGCAGCGCCTGCCGCCGCGCGACTGGCTGACCACCCAGGGCCTTTCGCTGCAAACCGGCCAGCGCCTGGACCGCATGACCCTACGCGAGAACCTCACCGAGGCCGGGTACAGCGCCGTTCAGCAGGTCATCAGCCATGGCGAATTCGCCGCCCGCGGGGAGATCCTCGACCTGTTTCCGATGGGCGCGGACGAACCCGTGCGCATCGAGTTTCTGGATGACGAGATCGACTCCCTGCGCCGCTTCGACCCCGAGTCGCAGCGCTCCACCGAAAAGGTCGAGCGACTGGAGATCCTGCCCAGCCACGAATTCCCGCTGAACGATACCTCCATCAGCGAATTCCGCACCCGCTACCGGGCGCATTTCTCAGGCGATCCCGCCAAGCACCCGATCTACCGCGACATCAGCGAGGGCCTGGTCCCGCCGGGTATCGAGGCCTACCTGCCGCTGTTCTTCGAGGGCATGGACACGGTGTTCGACTACTGCCCCGAGGTCCAGATGGTGCAGGTCGGCAACATCGCCGGGGCGGCCGAGGAGTTCGCCCAGGAGATCCATGACCGCTTCGAACAGCTCAGCCATCAGTATGATCGACCGCTGCTGCCGCCCGAACGGCTCTACCTGGACGTCGACGGCCTGTCCGGCGCACTGCGCGAGCACTCCGGCATTGCCTTGGGCGACCCGGCCGCCCCGCTCCCCGCGGGACGCGGCGCGGATATCGCATTTGCCTGCGACGCGCTGCCGGAACTCGGCATGCAGCAGGGCCGCGACGATCCAGCCCAGCCCCTGAAGGTCTTTGTCGAGGGGCAACAGCGCGTGCTCCTGACCGCGGAATCCGCCGGTCGCCGCGAGGCCCTGCTGACGCTGTTGCGGGACCAGGCCGTACCCCATCATGCCGTGGACGGCTGGGACGCCTTCCTCACCGCCGAACCCGGCCTGTACGTCACCGTGGCCGCGCTCGGCGAGGGCTTCGTGCTGCCCGAGGGTGTGGCCGTCGCCCCCGAGGCCGCCCTGCTCGGAGAACGCGCGCGCCAGACCCGCGGACGCAACCGCACCACGCGGGACGCAGACGCGGTCATCCAGAACCTCAGCGACCTGACCATCGGTGCACCGGTGGTCCACGAGGAACAGGGCGTCGGCCGTTATCTCGGGCTGCAGACCCTGGACTTCAACGGCCAGCCTTCGGAGTTCCTGACGCTCGAGTACGCCGACGAGGCCAAGCTCTATGTCCCCGTGTCCTCGCTGCACCTCATCAGCCGGTATACCGGCGCGGATGCCGAGCACGCCCCCCTGCACCGGCTCGGCAGCGAGCAATGGGGCAAGGCGCGCAAGAAGGCGGCGGAAAAGGCGCGGGACGTGGCCGTCGAACTGCTCGATATTCATGCCCGGCGCGCGGCGAAACAGGGCACGGTCTTCGCTACCGACACCGCCGAGTATCACGCCTTCGCCGCCGGGTTCCCGTTCGAGGAGACCCTGGATCAGCAACAGGCCATCGACGCCGTGCTCGCGGACATGGCCGACACCCGACCCATGGATCGCGTGATCTGTGGCGACGTGGGCTTCGGCAAGACCGAGGTCGCGATGCGCGCCGCCTTCGTCGCGGTGCAGAACAACAAGCAGGTCGTGGTCCTAGTCCCGACCACCCTGCTCGCCCAGCAGCACCACCAGAACTTCACCGACCGCTTCGCCGACTGGCCGGTCCACATCGAGTCGCTGTCACGCTTTCGCAGCGCCAAGCAGCAGGCCGCCGTACTGGAGGGCCTGAAAGACGGCAAGGTCGACATCGTGATCGGCACCCACAAGCTGCTGCAGGCCAACCTGGACTTCTCCAACCTCGGCCTGGTGATCGTCGACGAGGAACAGCGCTTTGGCGTGCGCCACAAGGAGGCGCTGAAGAAGATGCGCGCCGAGGTCGACATGCTCACGCTGACCGCCACACCGATCCCGCGCACCCTGAACATGGCCCTGGCCGGCCTGCGCGACCTGTCGGTGATCACCACACCACCGCGCGACCGCCTGGCGATCAAGACCTTCGTCAACGAATGGAACGACGCCATCATCCAGGAGGCCTGCCTGCGCGAGATCCGGCGCGGGGGCCAGGTGTACTTCGTGCACAACGAGGTCAACACCATCGAACGCACTGCCCAGGGCCTGCAGGAGCTGTTGCCCGGGGCGCGGGTCGGCATTGCCCACGGGCAGATGCGTGAGCGCGAACTGGAACAGGTGATGCTCGACTTCTATCACCGGCGCTACAACATCCTGGTGTGCACCACCATCATCGAGACCGGCATCGACGTCCCCACCGCGAACACCATCATAATGAACCGTGCGGACAAGCTGGGCCTGGCACAGATGCACCAGTTGCGTGGCCGCGTCGGGCGTTCACACCACCGCGCTTACGCCTACCTGATCACGCCGCCTGAGAAGGCCATGTCCGCCGATGCCAAAAAACGGCTGGAGGCCATCTCATCGCTGGAAGACCTGGGCGTGGGCTTCACCCTGGCCAGCCACGACCTGGAGATTCGGGGTGCCGGCGAGCTGCTCGGCGACGAGCAGAGCGGGCAGATCCACGAGGTCGGATTCTCGATGTACAACGACCTGCTCAACCGCGCCGTGAATGCCCTGCGCTCCGGCAATATGCCGGAACTCGAAGGGCCCGCGGCTACCGGGACCGAGGTGGAACTGGGCCTGCCCGCCCTGCTCCCGGGCGACTACGTACCCGACGTGCACACCCGGCTGATCCTCTACAAGCGCATCAGCAGCGCACCGACCTCCGATGCCCTTCGCGAGCTTGAAGTCGAACTGGTGGACCGTTTCGGCCTGCTTCCGGACCCGGCCAAGGCCCTGTTCGAGGCCGCCCGTCTGCGGCTGAAGCTGACCCCGCTCGGGATACGCAAGCTGGAACTGGGCCCTGCTGGCGGACGCCTGGTTTTTGGCCCGAGTCCCAATCTGGACATCGCGGCCCTGATCCAGCTGGTGCAATCCGATCCGCAAATGTACAAACTGGATGGCCAGAAGGCCTTCCGCTTCTTTGCGCCGATGGAGACACTGGAGGCTCGGGCGCAGGCCGTCCTGCGCCTCTTGAACACCATCAGCCCCGAACAACAGGCCGCCTGAATGCGCAACGACCCATCCGAACCCCACAACCCCCTTCGACGCCGCCTGCTGGGCGGGCTGGCCGCCCTGCCCCTGGCTGGCGCCACGGGGCCGGCCCTGGCACAGGCCGGACGCCAGTATCGCATCGAACTGGTGATCTTCGAGCATCGCACGGACGAGAGCCGTCGGCTGCAGATGGAGCTCGCCGCGCCGCGCGAGGCCATGCTCGGCGAATCCGAACTGGGCGGGCGGATCTATCGCGACTCACGCAGGGGCTTTGAACTGCAGCGCGTGGTACGCCGGGTGGAGGACTCCGGCGCCGGGCGCATCCTGGCGAGCCTGGCCTGGGATCAGACTGGACGCGACCACGCCTCCGCCCCCTGGCTGCGCGTGCAGCAGGGACGGCGAATCGGTACGCGTGATCTTCTGCGCGACGAGGCCGACCGGATGCCGCGTCCGCTCATGGAGGAACAGGACGAACGCTTCGAGCTGGAGGGCCGGCTGCGTATCTGGGTGGGGCGATTCCTGCACCTGGAGACCGACCTGATCTACCACGTCGAGGAACCGCAGGGGGACCAGCCGCCGCGCGCGATAACGGTACGCGGCAGCCAGCGCATGAACTCCGGCGACGAACTGTTCTACCTGGACCATCCGGTGATCGGCATGATCGCCCGCGTCACCCGCATCGATCGCAGCTGAACCGCAGGCTGGGAGGCCGGCCAGAGCGCCTCAGCGCCACTGCGGCGTGGTCTCCCAGCTCATCCATTGCTGGAAGGCCGCCATGCCGAGGTCTTCGAACAGCAACTGCAGCGCGCTGCGCCGCGGCTTGAACTCCACCATCTTCTCCACACCGATCACGTCGCGCGCCACGCTGCGGTCCGTGCCGATGCCATCGATCAGGCCGAGCTCCACCGATCGATCGCCCGTCCAGATCAGGCCGTTGAACAGATCGTCGTGTTCGACCAGGCGATCGCCACGACCGGCACGCACCACCTCCACGAACTGCTCGTGCACGCCCTGCAGCACCCCGTCGAGGTGATTCACATGGTCATCGTCCAACGGCAGGAACGGGTCCAGGAACCCCTTGTTCTCGCCGGCGGTAAACAGCCGTCGTTCCACACCGATATTGTCGATCAGATCCACGAGCCCGAAGCTGTCCATGCGCACGCCGATCGAACCCACCATGCTGGCCTGGCTGGCATAGATCTCGTCCGCCGCCACCGCGATGTAATAGGCCGCCGAGGCGCCCACATCCCCAATGACCGCATACACGGGGATATCCGCGTGCTTCTCCTTTAGCCGCAGGATCTCGTCGTGCACGTTGGCGGCCTGCACCGGGCTTCCGCCCCCGCTGTTGATACGCAGCATTACCGCCTGGGTGCCATCCGCCTCGAAGGCCTCTTTCAGCACCTTGGAGATGTCCTCGGCATTGGCCGCCGCGCTGGAGGCAATCAGCCCCTCGACTTCGACCACGGCAACGTGTTCGGCGGGCTCGCGTTCGCTCTCGAACATCCCCGAAAGCCCCAGATCGCCGCCGCGCACCAGGATCAGCAGCGCGACCAGGTAGAAGAAGAACAACAGCTTGAAGAAGATGCCCCAGCGTCGGGCCCGGCGTTGTTCGATCACCTGTGCCTGGACCAGGTTCTCCAGGGCTTCGCGTTCCCAGCCCGGTTTGTTCTCGTTCGCCCAGCCCATCGTGATTCCTTTTCTAAGTTGTACCTTCAGCCCGCCGGAACGCCTCAAGCAGCGATTCCAGATCCGGCTGCAAGGCCAGGGGGGATTCGTCACTCAGGCGTTCCGGCGAATGCACCCCGTGGGTGACAGCCACGGCCGGTACTCCTGCATGCCGCGCCATTTCGAGATCATAAACGCTATCACCGACCATGCGCGTCCGGGCCGGTTCCACCCCCGTGCGTCCCATCACGGACTGGAGCATCGTCGGATTCGGCTTCGACGGGTATTCGTCGCCCGTGGCAGTTGCCACGAAGTACCTGCCCAGACCGGTCGCCTCCAGGGCCTGGTCCAGTCCCCGTCGCGATTTGCTGGTCGCCACGGCCAGCAGGATCTCGCGCGCATCCAGCCAGTCGAGCAGATCGCTCACGCCGGCGAACAGCGGGGTCTCCGGGGCATCGTCAGCCGCCAGATAACACTCGCGATAGGTGTCGGAAAAGTGCTGCACGAAGGCATCATCGGCGTCCGGGTAGAGCTCGCGGACCGCTGCCTGAACCCCGAGCCCGATAATATTGCGCAGCGTCGCCTCGTCCCGCACCGGGGCACCGGTATCCTTCGCCGCACGCTGCAGGCAGTGCACGATCCGGCGAGGCGAGTCCATCAGCGTTCCATCCCAGTCAAACACAACCAGGCGCAGGTCGCCCTCCTCCGGTGGCAGCAACGGGGTCATCATGCGTCGTCCTCGCCTCCGGCATCCAGGCTCGCGAGCACCGCGGTCAGCTCGTCCGGCAACGGGGCGGAGAAGATATGTCGCTCGCCGTCCGCCGACTGGTATGCCAGTGCCTGTGCGTGCAGGAACAGCCGTGTCAGCCCATGGCGCCGCAGGCTGCGATTGGCATCCGGCAAGCCGTAGTCGTGATCGCCCCCCACCGGATGGCCGATCGACTGACCGTGGACGCGAATCTGGTGCGTGCGTCCGGTCCCGATCTTCACCTCCGCCAACTGGAAGGCACCGTGCGCCTCCAGCGGCACAAAGACGCTCCGGGCTTCCCGTGCCCGCGGTCCGTCGCTGTCGGTCTCGCCCGCACGCATCCGGCGGCGGCCGTCTTCCTGTCGGCCACTGGCGACCGGGGCATCGCATTCGATGGTCTGTCCGCCCGCGAACTGCCCCACCAGCAGCGCCAGGTAGCGCTTCTCGACCCGCCCTTCACGCAACGCGGCATGGAATTCTTGCAGCGCCGAGCGGCGCTTGGCCAGCAGCAGGCAGCCACTGGTCTCGCGATCCAGGCGGTGCCCCAGTTCCAGCTCGATATCCGGCCGTAACTGGCGCATCGCCTCGATAATGCCAAACGCCAGCCCGCTCCCGCCGTGCACCGCCAGGCCGGATGGCTTGTCCAGCACCAGCACATCGTCATCCTCGTGGATAATCGCCCGCCGCAACCGGTCCAGTACCTTCGGCGGGATCTCGCTGCTGGCCGCCTCCGGTCGATCCAGATCCGGCACCCGGACCTCGTTGCCGACCGCCAGGCGCTTGTGTGCCTTGGCCCGGCGCCCATCCACCCGCACGGCACCCTGACGGACCAGGCGGTAGATCAGGCCCTTGGGCACGCCCTTCAGTTCGCGCAGCAGGAAGTTGTCGAGCCGCTGACCGTCACCACGCTCGGTGACCTGGAAGGTACGTGGGCCGGAGGGTTCGCGCGTTGCTTTCATGGCGCGGGATGCTACCGGAGCTGCGCTCACCGGGCTACTGTACCCATCCCCCTTGCGGGCGGAAAAACTTGCCCGGACGGGGGGTTATGCCCTACATTGGCCCACGGTACGTTGCTGTGCTACGCCTGCAACGCGCCTCGAATCACCCGCCGCTTCGATCCACAGGCTGAACGCAGCCTCCGGTCGAAGGGCCATCGCCACAAAGCGACACTGTGACGCTATTTCTTCTAACCCAGTCCTGCCTCCCCGGCTACGCCTCCCGCAGGCGACTGATCCCGTGGTTGCTGGTGAACACCTGGCTGGCGCGTTGGCTTGTGCTACGCGCCGCCGCTGCGAGCACGCGTGCGCAAGCGTTGCCGTGCCGCCGCTCGATCGCCGCACCCCGGACCCCGATCTTCCCCGCCGGACGCCAGGACGCCCTACCGAGTCCAATGCATGAAACGCATCCTGATCAATGCCACGCAGCCGGAAGAGTTGCGGGTCGCCATGGTCGACGGCCAGCGGCTGTACGACCTGGATATCGAACTGCCTTCGCGCGAACGCAAAAAGGCGAACATCTACAAGGCCAAGATCACCCGCGTCGAACCGAGCCTGGAGGCCGCGTTCGTCAACTTTGGTGCTGATCGCCACGGCTTCCTCCCGTTCAAGGAAATCGCTCATTCCGCGGTTGGCGCCCCTGCCGACAGCGACAAGCCAATCCGCGACTTCCTGAAGGAAGGCACGGAACTCCTCGTCCAGGTAGAAAAGGAAGAGCGCGGCAACAAGGGTGCCGCGCTGACTACCTACATCAGCCTGGCCGGCCGCTATCTGGTCCTGATGCCCAACAACCCGAAAGCCGGCGGAGTCTCGCGCCGCATCGAGGGCGAAGACCGCGCCTCCCTGCGTGACGCACTCTCCGGACTGACGATGCCGGACGGCATGGGCGTAATCGCCCGGACCGCGGGCGTCGGGCGTACCACCGAAGAGCTCCAGTGGGATCTGGATTACATGACTGCCCTGTGGGCGGCGGTCACCGAAGCGGCGGAAAAGGCCAAGACCCCGGCGCTGATCCACCAGGAAAGCAACGTCATCATCCGCGCCCTGCGCGACCACATGCGCAACGACGTCGGCGAGGTCATCATCGATGACAACGACGTGTACCAGCAGGCCGAGGAATTCGTTCGTCTGGTCATGCCCAACAGCCTGCGCAAGCTCAAGCGCTACGACGACCCGGTCCCGCTGTTCAATCGTTACCAGATCGAGAGCCAGATCGAGAGCGCATTCGACCGCGACGTCACCCTGCCCTCCGGCGGTGCGCTGGTCATCGACCACACCGAAGCCCTGATCTCCATCGACGTCAACTCTGCGCGCTCGACCAAGGGTGGCGACATCGAGGAGACCGCCTTCCACACCAACCTGGAGGCGGCGGAAGAAGTCGCGCGCCAGTTGCGCATCCGCGACCTGGGCGGCCTGATCGTGATCGATTTCATCGACATGAACGCCAACAAGCACCAGCGGGAGGTCGAAAACCGCCTGCGCGAAGCGCTGGAGATGGATCGTGCCCGGGTCCAGGTCGGGCGCATCAGCCGCTTCGGCCTGCTGGAGATGTCGCGCCAGCGCCTGCGTTCGTCGCTGGGGGAATCCAGCCAGAACACCTGCCCGCGCTGCCAGGGTCACGGCCAGATCCGTAGCGTGGAATCCCTCGCCCTGTCGATCCTGCGATTGATCGAGGAAGAGGCGATGAAGGACCGCACTGGTCTGGTGATGGGTCAGGTCCCGGTCGACGTGGGCACCTTCCTGCTGAACGAGAAACGCGAATCGATCAACGACATCGAGGATCGCCACAAGGTCGACATCAGCATCATCCCCAATCCGCAGTACCTCACCCCACGCTTCGAGGTCCGCCGCGTGCGCGGCGACGAACGCGAAGAGACGATCAGCGACCGCGGCTCGCACGAACTGGTGGAGACCACCGAGGACGAGAGCGATCCGCATCAGGAGCGCCGCAGCAAGGTCGAGAAGCCGCTGGTCCAGGGCGTCAAGATGACCGGGCCGGCCCCGGTCAGCGACAGCGCGCCCTCCGCACCGGAGACGTCACAGCCGGTAGCGAAGCCCGGATTCTTCACACGCATCTGGTCCTCGCTGTTCCCCAACGCGCGTCCGGCGGACGGACCGGAAGATGATCAGGAAGACAGCCGCAAGGGCGGAGGTCGCGGGCGCGCCGGCGAAAGCAACCGCGGCGGCAAGGGCAGCGGCCGCGGGGGCAGTCGGAAAAAGGCCGACAACGGCGGCCGCAATACCGGCGACAAGCGTGACGACACCGACAAGGGCAAGAAGGGCGCACCCGACAAGACGGATAGTGCCAAGGGCAATGGCACCAAGCCCGATGGTGCCAAGGGCCGTTCCCGTCGTGGCGGCAAGAAAGATGCCGATGCCGCGAAGGGCACGAGCAACGAATCGCCGAAACAAGCCGCCGAAGGCCGGACGCCTGACAACAGGGGAGCCGAGAAGTCCGCAGACTCGAAACCGGCCGAAAAGCCGGCCGAGAAGCCAGCACGGGACAAGGACGAGACCGCCACGAGCGTAGCCGCGGACACTCCTGCGGGTAACGGACCGGAGAAGTCGGACGAGGATGACGGCAGCAAGGGTCGCAGCACCCGTTCCCGCCGTTCCCGTCGCGGCGGCCGGCGTCGTGGCGGTCGTGGACGTTCTGGCGAAAACGCCGGCGAAGCCGGCACCGACGGTGCGCAGAACACTGCAAACGAGGGTTCCGCTCCGGAATCCGGCAGTGATACGGCCGCCCCGGACTCAGCCCCCGCGGCCGACACCGGAAAGACGCAGGCTGAGACGCCCAAAGAAGTTCAGAACCCCGAGTCCTCTGCCCCAACCAAGGACGGTGGCGAGAGTACCCCGCCACCGGAAAAGGCCAGCCCCGACGATGGTGCCCCCAAGGACACCGCACCCACCAAGGGGCGTAGCCGCGGTGGTCGCGGCCGCAAGCCAGCCCCGGCCTCTGCAGATACCTCCGCCGACGAAGGGACTCCGGGCTCCAGCGAGCCGAACACGTCGACGGAAAGCCAGCCGGCCGTTTCCGATTCCCGGGAACCGACCCCAAAAGCCGAGCCGGCTGCGAAGCAAGACACGGCGGACGCCACAGGCCAAAGCGACAAGGCCCCGTCCAAGCGCCCGGCCCGGGCCAAGAAGTCCGCAGCCGATGCCGGGGATGTCGCGAGCAAGACCGATGCGACCCCGACGGACCAGCCGGACACCGCTCCCAAGCCAAGAACCCGGCGGCCAAAGGCGACCAAGGCGGAGGCCACCCCCACCGATGAAGGGGCCGCTGCTTCAAGGCCGGACGAAGTAAAAGCAGAAAAGCCTGCGGAGGCGAAAGACGACAAACCTGCCGCGCCCAAGCCCACTGCCGAGCCAGCGGAACCGGCCGCCGAAAGTCCGAACCGAAAAGGCGACGACTGACAGGACGAGGTCCCTCGTCCAACCAAAAAGGGCCCGCCTATTGGCGGGCCCTTTGTCGTTCCGGCCTCGGGATTCCGAATGGATGATTTTCCAGAAGGGTCAGACCGATGCCTTTGGCTCGGCTTGCACGCGACCCTGCGCCAGTCGACTCCGGCAGCGACTCCTGCGCCCGGTCCGCCACTCGCCCGGCAGTGCTGTCAGGAGGCCTTCAACGTGTGGCGATCGCGGATATGTTCCAGCAACCCATCCGCTGCCGCTTCCACCAGGTCCATGACGTGCACGAACCCTTCGCCCCCGCCGTAGTACGGGTCCGGGACTTCGTGTTCGCCGAACTGTGGCGCAAAATCCAGAAACCGCAGCAACTCCGCCCGCGCATCTGCCGGACGGATGCGCTCGGCATTGCGGTAGTTCGCGTCGTCCATGGTCAGGATGTAATCGAACTCCAGGAAATCCTCGGGCTCCAGCCGACGCGCGCGCAGATGTTCCAGATCGTAGCCGCGCGAGCGCGCCTCCTGGCGGGCCCGGCTATCCGCCTTCGCCCCCACGTGATACCCGGCGGTTCCGGCCGAATCGACCTCGATGGCCTCGCTCAGTCCGTGTTCGCGCACCCGCGCCTCGAACACTCCATGGGCCATCGGCGAGCGACAAATATTACCCAGGCAAACCATCAGTACACGTATCTTCGACATCGCTCCACAGTCCGAATCGCCAAAGGCATCAGGATAACAAACCGGGCATCCTGGGCGGGCCGTTTCATTCCCCGCCCTCCGGTATGCCATGCTGAGGCTTTGCATCACGAGATCCATTGATGGTCGACCTTGGCGGTCCGCGCATTCCCGGCTGGACACCCCCCGGCAATGTGGCCAGTGGGGCGGGCACCGGAACGCGACAATCCCTCCAGACCGGAACGCGCATCGAGGTTCGTGTCCTGGAGGTACTTGCCGATCGCGGGGTGCGGCTGCGTCTCGAACCCTCCCCGGGGCGCAGCGGCGCATCGACCGCGACACGCCCCTCCCCCCCTGCAACGGTGGTCACCGCCCAGCTGACCGGCGCATTGCCCACGGCCTTGTTGAACCGACCCGGCTCGGGCGCTTCCGGCATCGCCATGCTGGCCGAGATCACCCGCACCGAGCCACGCCTGGAGGTCCGCCTGCTCCCCCTGACCATGGATCGCGCCGCACCCCGCCCCGCCAGTAGCGGCTCAGCGCCCAACCCGGCCCAGCAGTGGCTGGGACAAGAACTGCGTCTGCAGCTCCCCGGGGCTCGCCCACTGGGGCCGGCTCTGCATGGCCTGCTGACCCAGCCCTCCGGGACCGGGGCGCCAGCCACGAGCGCCATCGCCGGGGCCAAGGCCGCACCCGCACTGCACCGTATCCTGGAGCTCCTGCCCACCCCGGCCCAACTGGCACAGCCCGAGACCCTGCGCCAGCACGTCCAGCAATCGGGACTCTGGATGGAGGCCATGCTGGGGCATGCCGGACGCGGTCAAGGCCCGATGCATCCATTCGCGGCAGATCTCAAGGCCCAGCTGCTGCGTGCCGCAGACCAGGTTCGCCAAGCGGCGGACGCACGCCCTGCAGCGCAAGCACCCCCCGCCACCGCCTCGGCTCCCCCTGCCCCGGCCGCCCTGTCCGGACTTCTGGAGGGGCTCCTGAAACGTGTCACGTCGCTCCAGCTCCAGTCGCTACAGTCCTTCGCAAGTGACGAGCCCGGCAACAGTCGCTGGTTATTCGAACTTCCGCTACGCAGCGAGCAGGGTATCCACGGCGTTTTCGGCGAGATCCACCGCGAAGGCGGAAGCGACGACGAAGCCGAAGCGCCCTGGTCGATTGTGTTGACGCTGGATATCGGTGACCTCGGCCCGACGCGGATCGCCCTGGCATCGCGCAATGGGGGCGTCAGCGTGCACTTCACCGCACCCGAGGCCGATACTGTCACTCGACTGCGCAGCGAAATGGCTTATCTCCGCGATCGGCTGGGCGAGCGCGACCTGACGGTGACGGGGCTTTCGGTACGTCAGGGCGAGGTCGATACGGACCCGCGCCCCACGAATTCGCATCGCATGCTGGACGAACAGGCCTGAGCCGATGGCACGAAAGGATCATGGGGACCGAACGCCCGACCGCGGCCCATCACCGGCCAAGGCGGTCGCACTGGAATGGGATCGTCGGCAGGCGCCGCGGATCACAGCCAGCGGCTCGGGCCTGACGGCCGAGGCCATCCTGCGCATTGCCGAGGAACACGGAATCCCGCTGCATCAGGACCCGGCCCTGAGCGAGGCGCTGGCGCAGGTCCCCGTCGGCAGCGAGATCCCGGAAGAGCTCTACGTCGCAGTCGCGGAGATTCTCGCCTTTGTGTTCCTGCTGGCAGGGATCACACCCGACGACCGGGGCAGTGGGTATCAGGCCCCCTCGCGCCAGTCCAGACCGGACCGCGAAGGGCCGGACCGGGACTCATGAACGCCCGGCGAACCCGGAACCGCCGGCATTCCCGGAGCCGTGCAGGCTGAACAACAAGTCGAGTTCGGTCGAAGTAAGTCCGCAACGCCGACGGACCTCCTCACGACCCAGCCCCTGCTGGATCAGAAGAATCGCCTGCTCGTAGGCACCGCTGTCGCCCTCGCGCGCGCGTAGCTCGCTGTGCTGGTCATGCAGGCGTTCCAGGGCACGCTGTACCGAGGCCTGTGCCTGCCCATGGGTCGCAACCCCTTCCGACAGGGCCTTCATGGCCCCTTGCAGGGCCATCACCGAGGTGGCCTGGCGCTGATAATCCTGGCGCAGGGCCGCCAACTGCCGACGCAACAGAATCACGAGCCCCACGGCAAATCCGGCGACGATGGTCGCCAGCAACGCAATCAACGCGGCGAGCCAGATCAGCATTCCCTCTCCCATTGCCTGCACACTCCTGAAACCCGAGGCCTGCCGATTGTCGCGTGATTCGTGAGGGCGTGACCAGCCATGGCGAAAAACTCGGACACGGAACCGCGCCCGGACCGAGTGGGTGCCGGTCACCGGGGCGTTCAGGCGTAGTCGTCGATCAGGCCGCGCCGCTGGCGACGTTCTTCCTTGCGCGGCGGACGCTGCTGGGTTGGACGCACTGCGGGACGAAACACCGGATCGCGGTCGTGGTCGTCGCTCAAACTGCGCCCGGGAACGGTGGTATGGACCGGTCGAACAGTCCGGTCCGGCTGGAGTTCGTCGACCATGGCTCACCTCCCGGCTTGCGCCTCATGGTCCTCGTCTGTTCACTGTAGACCCGATGTGCGCGGCTACAGTTCGCGCAATTGCGCCCACTCGTCGTCCGATAGCAGCCTGTTGAGGTCCACCAGGATGGTGAGGCCCTCCTCGGTGCTGGTCACGCCCTGGATAAAGCGGCTGCTGTCATCGTTACCCACCTCGGGCGCCGGCTCGACCGAATCCGGGGAGATCCGCACGACCTCCGAGACGGAATCCACCAGAATCCCCACGTTCTGATTGTCCACATCGATGATCACGATGCGCGAGGCCTCATCCGATTCGCGATCATCCAGCCCCATACGCCGCCGGGCGTCAATGACCGTAACGACATTGCCGCGCAGGTTGATGATCCCGAGGATGTAGTCCGGCACGCCCGGTACCGGGGCGATCTCGGTAACCTTGAGCACCTCCTGAACCTGCAGAACGTCGATCGCATAGGTTTCCTCCGCGAGACTGAAAGTCACATACGGAGCGGTGTCGGCCTTGGTCATGGCTTCTACGTCTTGTGCGCTGCTCATGTCATCCTCGATATTCCGTGCCGGCGGGGGCCGCCCTGTAGTGTCGTCTTGACCGGGTTATCGGCCGATTACCGCCATGCTTGAATGGCACCGGCCGGGATCAGTCCCAGCCACCCTCGTCGAGGGTGCGGTCCAGCGCCTCCAGGTCCAGCAACGTCGCCATCTTCTCGCGTTCCACGCCGGCCAGCCAGGGCAGGCGCCGGCGCTGGCTGCGCCAGCGCAACGACTCCGGATGGATCACCCGGGTGCCGTGAATCGCGCGGCAGGCCAGCGCGAACCGCGAACCCGCGAGGAACACCACCTGCCGGGCCGTATCCGGCTCGTAATCGCGATCTTCCGGTGTCACCACGGCGGCCAGGTCAATCAGCTGCACCCGCCCCTGCTTGGTATCCGCCAATCCAAGGTACCAGACCGAATGATTCGGGGTGGGCCGCACTTCCAGGCTGTCCAGCGGCGCCACCCCGCCCAGCGCATGTAGCGGCGCCAGCAGGGTCAGATTGCCAGCCTCGATCACGAGGGCCGAAAACGGCTGCTCGGGCCGCGCATACTCGCGCTCCGCCGGATCGGCCGGTGGGGCTGGTGGGGTCGAGGCCACTACCGGCGCCGGGAGGTCCACCGCGTCTGCTTCACGGACCGGGGCTTCCAGCTCCACTACGGGCGCCGCTTCTTCTACCGGTGGCCGTGGCTCCAGGATATCCGGTCGCAGAAGCGGCCGAACGGGCTCCGGCTCGTCCAGCAGGCTGCCGAAGTAGTCATCCAGCGCCTCCGGCTCGGCCTTAAGGGCCAGGTTGTCGACTATGGAACGTTTCATCCGCGTCGCCTCCGTTCATGGGGTTCGGACAGCCGGCCACCAATGGCCTCCAGCAGATCCGAGTAGGCAAGCACGCCCCGGGCGTCCGGGATCATGAAACACAGCGGCTGCCCGGCACTGGAGGCATCACGGAATTTCGTGTCCACCGGGATTACGCCCGGCCAGACGTCGTCGCCGTACAAACGGCGCAGTTCCGACAAGGCCTCGTGCGCCGCCCGCGTTCGACGGTCGAACAGGGTCGGAATAATTCGGTACGCCAACTCGGACTTGCGCGATTTCTGTACCATTTTCAGCGTATTGATCATTCGTTCCAGCCCCTTCAGGGCGAGGAACTCGGTCTGCACCGGCACCAGCAGTTCGTCACAGGCGGCCAGGGCATTGACCATCAGCACACCGAGCATCGGCGGGCAATCCAGCAGCACGTAGTCGTACTGGTCCGAGATCTTCTCCAGCGCGTGACGCAGCACCAGCCCCATGCCACTGCGGGTGCCCAGCTGGCGATCCAGCGTTGCCAGCGCGGTACTCGCGGTCAGTAGGTCCAGCCCCGGGAACCGGGTCTCGCGGATCAGACCATTCGGGTCTGGATCCGCACCCTCGGCGCACTGGCTGAAAAGCTCGTACACCCCGCGCGTGGCGGTCTCCGGATCATGGCCGAAATACGCGGTCAGCGATCCGTGCGGGTCCACATCCACCAGCAGCACGCGTTGCTCCGGGCCCGACAGCAGGCCGCCCAGCGTCACCGTGGTGGTGGTCTTGCCCACACCGCCCTTTTGGTTCGCAACCGCCCAGACCTTCATGGTGTGTCTCCATCCGTCGGGAGCGGTGCGGGCGGAAGATCCTCGCGCAGGCGCTCCGGTTCCTGCGCGCCCTCGGCGCGCGGACGCGCCCCGGGCAGTACCACGATGGACACGCGCCGGTTCTCGGCCCGTCCCTCCGCGGTGTCGTTGCTGGCCGCCGGCCGGTGCTCGCCATAGCCAAGGGCGACCAGATTCTCCGGATCGACCCCGACCTCCTCGAACACGCTGACCACCGCGGCCGCCCGTCCGGACGAAAGCTCCCAGTTCGACGGATAGATCGCGGTCTGGATGGGCACATTGTCCGTGTGTCCCTCCACATGAACGCGCGAGACACGTGGCGCCAGAATCCCGCCAACCTCTTGCAGAAGAGCTTCCGCCTGCGGGTTCAGGGTCGCCGCCCCGGACGCAAACAGCAGACGGCTGGTGATCTCGATCTCCAGCCAATAGGCCTCGCGCGTCACGCGCAGGTCGCCATCCTCGATCCATTGCGCCATCGCCTGTTCGATCTCGCGCGCGGTATCCGCCAGTTCGTCCAGGAACGCCTGCATCCCAGCGTCGTCCGGGCCCTCGTCAAGCATCCCGCTCAAAGCCATGTCGATGGGCTGCGGACCCTCTTCCACCAGACCCGGCTGGACCTCGATAGGCACCAGGGCACGCAGATCCTGCGGTGTACGTTCCTGGGCCACGGTGGGATCCCCGACCTGAATCGGGTCGGCCTGCATCGGTGCGCGGAAGGCGTCCACGAGCGACTCGGACAGCACCCGGTACTTGCCGTCGTCCACCGAGGAGATGGCGTACATCACCACGAAGAACGCCAGCAGCAGTGTGACCAGGTCCCCATAGGGGATGGCCCAAGCCTCGTGATTCTGGTGTTCTTCCGCCCGTTTGCGTCGCGCCATGGTGACCTCACTCGTGGATGAAGCCACTCAGCTTGCTTTCGATGTTCCGCGGGTTTTCCCCTTCCGCAATGGCGATAAGACCTTCCATCAGCATTTGCTGGTGTTGCGAACGGTTCTGAATAATCGACTTCAACTTGTTGGCCACCGGCAGGAACAGCAGGTTGGCCGAGGCAATGCCGTAGATCGTGGCGACAAAGGCCGCCGCGATGCCCGCCCCCAGCTTGCTCGGATCCGCGAGGTTCTGCATCACTGCCATCAGGCCCATCACCGCGCCGACAATCCCCAGGGTCGGGGCATAGATCCCCATGCTCTCGAAGATCTTCGCGCCCTGCAGGTCGAAGTGCTCGCGGTTGTCGAGGTCGGCCTCCATGATCTGGCGAATGGTCTGCGGTTCACTACCGTCCACCAGCAGTTGCAGCCCCTTGCGGGCAAAGCCGTCGGTCTCCTCGTCGGCCAGCGTCTCCAGGCCTAGCAGGCCTTCCTTGCGCGCGACATGCGACCACTCGACGATCTGCTCGACCGTCGCGCGATTGTCGACCTTCGGTGGCTTGAAGGCCCACGGCAGGATGCGCATACCGTGCATGAACACCGACAGCCGTGCCTGCACCAGGGTCGCCCCCAGGGTTCCCAGCACCACGATCAGGAAGGCCGCGGCATTCCACAGCGCGCCCAGGCCACTGCCCTTGGCAATGCTGCCGCCGAGAACCGCCACCAGCCCCAGGGTAATCCCGATGAGGCTCAGGATATCCATGTCAGCAGAACCCCTTCACCAGTGCGGGCCCGATTTCGGGCAGCGGGTACACATGATCGGACAGGCCGGCCTCGGCCACTGCCGCCGGCATCCCGTACACCACGCAGGTCGCCGCATCCTGCGACCACACCTGCGCACCGGCGCCCTTCAGCGCCCGCGTGCCTTCGCGGCCATCGGCGCCCATGCCGGTAAGGATCACGGCAAGCACCTGCCCGCGCAGCGCCTCCACAGCGGAACCGAAGGCCGCATCCACGCTCGGCTTGTAGATGGTGCCCAGAGGGCTCTCCGCAATTCGCACATGCGTCTGGCTGCCGCGTTCCAGGGTCATCTGCATCCCGCCCGGCGCCAGCAGCGCCACGCCCGGTTTCAGCACGTCGCCGTCCTTCGCCTGACGGACTTCGATATTGCACATGGCGTTCAGGCGTTCGGCGAAGGCCGGGGTAAAACTGGCGGGCATGTGTTGCACCAGCAGGATCGGCAGCGGGAAATTCGCCGGGAGCGGCTTCAGCACCTCCTGCAGCGCCACCGGACCGCCGGTGGAGGTACCAATCAGCACCGCGCGCAACTGCCGCAGCGGCGTCGGCGGCCGGGAACTGGCAACCGCCGGAGCCGGCTTGCGCGCATCGGCCGCCGCCTGACGGTCCGTCTCTTCGCGGCGCGCGGACGGACGGGCTTCCCGCGCAGGCGTGGTCGTGCCCGGGGCACTAACGGAACGCGCCCGGCTGCGTGACAACGAGCGCACACGGCGCCGAAGCAGCATGCGTGCGCTGTCCTCGTCCCCGGCCATGTCGCTGAAGCGCTTGGGAAGGAAGTCCACCGCACCGGCCTCCAGCGCATCCAGGGTCGCCTGGGCTCCCTCGGTGGTGAGACTGGAGAACATCAGGATCGGAAGCGGGCGCTCGGCCATGATCTTGCGCACCGCGGTGATGCCGTCCATCACCGGCATCTCGATATCCATGGTCACGACATCGGGATCGAGCTCCCGGACCTTGGCGATCGCCTGCTCGCCATTCTCGGCCGAACCCACGACCTCGATGCCGGAATCGGAATCCAGGATCTCGGCGATACGCCGACGAAAGAACCCCGAGTCGTCAACCACCAGAACCCTGATCGGCATCCTCAGCCCTCGCTCGAGCGCGACGCGCGGCGCGGTCGACCGGACATTTGCAGTTGCCGCATCAGGATCGTCACCAGATCAGAGACGTCGAGGATCAGGGCGATGCCGCCATCTCCGGTGATCGTCGCTCCCGCCAGGCCCTTCACACCTTGCAGATTCTGGCCGAGCGGCTTGATGACCACCTCTTCCTGCCCCACGAGATCATCCACTACCAGCCCTACCTTGCGGTCGGCGGTGTGGACCACCACCACGTGCGCATCCTTGCGCGGCTCGGGCTCGTGCCCCGGCTTCAACCAGCGCTTGAGGTAATGAACAGGCAGGGCGTGCTTGCGCACCATGATGACTTCCTGGTCATCCACGTAATTCGTCTTGGTCAAATCCAGATCCAGGATCTCGGAGACCGAAGCCAGCGGGATCGCAAAACGCCGGCCGTCCAGAATCACCATCAGCGCGGGCAGGATCGCCAGGGTCAGGGGCAGCTTCACCCGCAGCGTGGTCCCTACCCCGATCTCGGAATCGATCTCGATGGTGCCGTTGAGCTGCGAGATCTTGGTCTTGACCACGTCCATGCCAACCCCGCGGCCGGAGACGTCCGAGATCTCGGTCTTGGTGGAGAATCCGGCCATGAAGATCACGTTGAAGGCCTCGCGATCGGTCATGCGTTCGGCCATCGCGGGCTCCATCAGCCCCTTCTCCACCACCTTCCGACGCAGGGCCTGTGGGTCCATGCCACCGCCGTCGTCCTTGATCAGCAGTGCGATGTGATCGCCCTCCTGGGCCGCTCCGAGCACGACCGTACCCTTGCGCGGCTTGCCCGCCGCCTCGCGCACATCGGGCGTCTCGATGCCATGGTCCACAGCATTCCGCACCAGATGCACCAGCGGATCGGACAGGGCCTCGACCAGATTCTTGTCGAGGTCGGTTTCCTCGCCGAAGATCTCCAGTTCGATCTCCTTGCCCAGATTCCGCGACAGATCGCGGATCACTCGAGGGAAGCGATTGAAGACCTTCTTCACCGGCTGCATGCGGGTCTTCATCACCGAGGTCTGCAGGTCGGAGGTCACCAGTGCCAGCGAACTGATCGCCTTGCCCAGTTCGTCGTCGACATGCTGCGAACGCAGCATGCTCAGCCGGTTTCGCACCAGAACCAGCTCGCCCACCAGGTTCATGATCTCGTCCAGCCGCTCGGTATCCACACGCACGGAGGTCTCGCCCTGTGGAGCCGGGCGCCCCCCGGCCTCGGCCCCGCCGGCGCGGGCACCACCACCGCCCTGCCCACCGGCGGCAGCCGGCTCCGGCGTTACTGCTTTTTCCGGCTCGGACGCCGCGGCCGCGGGCTCGGTCGGCAGTGGATCCGCAGGGGCGTCCGCAGCCGGTTCGGGCGATGCCGGACCCCCGCCCTTGGCCTGCAACTCGTCCAACAAATTCTCGAACTCGTCGTCGCTGATCAGATCACCGCCCGAATCCTCGCTGGCCCCGGCGCCGCCCGACACGGCCGCGTCCACGGGTGCCGGGGCACCGTCACCATGCAACGTATCCAGCAGGGCCTCGAACTCGTCGTCCGTGATCTCCTCCCCGCCGCCCACCATGGCGTCGCCGGGGGCCGAGGCCTGTGGCTCGGGGACGGGCTCCGGTTCAGGCGCGGGCGCCGCCGAGGCGGTATCTCCGGCCACGTCTTCGTTTTTTGCCATGCGCCGCAGGTCCTCGACCACCGCGGCATCGGCGGGGGTCGGGTCCACTCCGGAGCGCAGATCCCCGAACATGACGTTCAGGGAGTCCAGTACGCGGAGCATGGTGTCCATCAGATGGCTATCGGCACGGCGTTCGCCGTTGCGCAGCAGATTGAAGACGTCCTCGGCGTGATGACACACCGTCACCAGCGGATCCAGGCTCAAGAACCCGGCGCCCCCCTTGATGGTATGGAAGCTTCGAAAGACCGCATTCAACAGATCCCGGTCGTCCGGATTCTGTTCCAGGTCGATGAGTTGCTCGTTGAGCCCCTCCAGCAGTTCCCCGGCCTCGATCAGGAAGTCCTGAAGGATTTCGTCATTGGGGTCGATGGCCATTCAGTCTCTCCGGTCCCGTGGCGCCAGTCGTATGGGAGGCACTGCTAGAAGCCCAGGCTTGATAGCAGATCGTCCACCTCGTCCTGTCCTTGAACGACATCTGCGCTGGAATCTTGAGTCTTGGGCACACTGGGGCCGTGGCCCTTGCGGTCCGCCTCGCGGTCTTCTTCGCCACGCTCCAGGGACGCTTCGGCCGCTTCGACCTGCTCCATGCGCCCGCTGGAGAGCCGAATCAGGGTAACGAGGTTCTCTTCGAGGTCGGTCACCAGCTGGATCACCCGGCGAATCACCTGGCCGGTAATGTCCTGATAACTTTGTGCCATCAACACCTCGGAGAGCAGCCGCCGCAATTCCTCGGCGTCCTCGCCCGCCTGCCCGAAAAAGCTGTCCAGCTCACGCGCGAAATCGCGGAATTCGTCCACCGAGAGCTGCCGGTTGCGAAAGCGCGTCCATTTGGCGGTCAAGTCGGCCGCCTGCTGGCTGAACGACTCCGCGATCGGCAGGCTCGACTCGATGGCGCCCATCGTGGCGTGCGCGGCCTGCTCGGTCATGGTGACCACGTAGTTCAGGCGTTCCTTCGCATCCGGGATCTCCGCCTGGGTCAGCTCTACCAGACGCGAGTCGCCACGGAAACTCTGCAAGGCCTCGTGAAGGTCGCGCGTCAGCTTGCCCAGTTCGTCGAAGAGCTCGCGGTCGTAAGGACGCGCTAGATCCTGCACCAGCGCGCGTGCCGCCGCGTCGTCGCCCGCCTCGAGCGTCTGCACCAGTTGCCGGGCCAGCTCGAGCTGGCCGTCGCGTGGGGGGTGTTCCTGTTCAGTCATGAGGAGCCTCTTGCTGGTACGGCGCCGAAGGAGCCGGGTCACGTCCACCCGCGCAAGCGAGACGGACGTCGTCCGTATTCATCGCTGGGCGATGCTTAGCCCTGTGCTTCAATACGTTCGAAGATCTTGTCGATCTTTTCCTTCAGCGTTTCGGCGGTAAACGGCTTGACCACGTAACCGTTCACACCTGCCTCCGCAGCCTCCACGATCTGGTCGCGCTTGGCCTCGGCCGTCACCATCAGCACCGGCATCGACTTCAGGTTGGCATCCGCCCGGACGGCCTTCAGCAGGTCGATGCCCGGCATGTTGGGCATGTTCCAGTCGGTAATCAGGAAGTCGAAGTCACCATTTTGCAGCATCGGCAGCGCGGTGCTGCCATCGTCGGCTTCCTGCGTATTATTGAAGCCAAGATCGCGCAAGAGGTTCTTGATAATGCGCCGCATCGTGGAAAAATCGTCCACGATGAGAATTTTCATTCCCTTGTCCACACGTCACTCCGGGATTCATAAGGTGAGTTTTAGAATAACTGCAAAGCCGTGCCGTCTTCGAGCCACGACCCCATGCGCGCGCGCAGCCGGATGACCGCCTGGCTGCGAATCTGGCTCACGCGCGACTCGGTCACGCCCAGAACAGCCCCGATCTCGCGCAGATTCAGTTCTTCGGTGTAATACAGCGACAGCACCAGGCGTTCGCGTTCAGGCAGATCCCCAAGGGCCTCGGCCAACTCCTCGCGAAACTCGCCAGCCTCAAGGCTACGCGACGGAGAGACTTCCTGCCCCTCGATCACGCGATCGGCCCCGTCATCCCCGCCACCCAGATCGTCCAGCGCAAACAGATGGGCCCCGGCGTGGTCCTTGAGCATGTCGTAATAGTCATCGATCGCCACGTCCAGCTCGGCCGCCACCTCGCTCCCACGTGCCGCACGCCCCTCGCGGGCCTCGACACTCTGGATCGCGGCGGCAATACGCCGGCTGTTGCGATGCACCGAACGCGGCGTCCAGTCACTGCGACGCAATTCGTCGATCATCGCACCGCGGATGCGGATTCCGGCGTAGGTGGCAAAGGTCGCCCCCTGCCCGCCCTCGAACTGCCGCGCCGCCTCCAGAAGGCCGATCATGCCGGCCTGGATCAGATCATCGACCTGGACCGAGGCCGGCAGACGGGCCATCAGGTGGTGCGCGATGCGATGCACCAGTTCAACGTGATCGGCAATCAACTTCTCGTGTCCACCGGTCGCGGTGGACGTCGCCTGGTAGCCGGAAAGTCGATTACGCGTCGTCATCATGCACTCTGCAGCATTCGTTCCACGAAGAACCCGACGCCCCCGTGGTCACCCCCACCAACCGGCCAGCGGTCCACCGTGCGTGCCAGTTCGGCAAACGCCTTGCCGGCCGGACTGCCGGGATACTGCTGAACCACCGGTGCCCTTTTCTGCACGGACTTGCGCAGATGTTCGTCCATCGGGATATAGCCGGCCAGATCCAGGACCACCTCCGGCAGGTAATTGCCACAGACGGTATTGAGTTTCTGCATCAGCCGCTCCGCACCCTCGCGTCCGCTGACCATGTTGGTGACCATGCGGAAACGCCGCAGCCCGTGGTCACGATGCAGCACCTTGATCAGGGCATAGGCATCGGTAATCGAAGCCGGCTCGTCGCAGACCACCACCAGGGTCTCCTGTACCGCCCGGCAGAACGAAGTCACCGACTCCTGCAGGCCTGCAGCGGTATCCACGATCAGGACATCCAGCGGCTTGCGGTAGGCGCTGAAGGCATGGATCAGCCCCGCGTGCTCGGCCGGCGTAAGATTCGCCATCGCCGCGATACCGGAGGCCGACGGGACCACCTTCACCCCGTCCGGCCCCTGAACCAGGACATCGTCCAGGCTGTCCACCGCGCCGGTCACCAGGTCGTGCAGGGTGCGCTCCGGGCGCATCCCGAGCAACAGGTCCACGTTGGCCAGGCCCAGATCCGCATCGAACAGCATCACCTCGCGGCCCAACCGGGCCAGGCCGACCGCCAGATTGACCGACACGTTGGTCTTGCCCACGCCGCCCTTGCCCGAGGCGACCGCAATGACCTTCAACGGCTTGTTAGTGCGTGGCATAACGCCCCTTTCCAACCGGCTGAATCAGTTCCAGTGTGGCCGGCTCGGCCCCCTGCGCCGGGCGCAGCGGCGAGCGCGAGCGTCGCGGCGGTTCCATTTCGGCCAGCCGTTCGGCGGCCCAGGTCTCGCGGGCATTGCCACCCGCCCGCGCGCCGTCCGCGTCGTCGTCCAGCGCCAGACGGGTCAGATACCCCGTATCGACCCGGTGAAAATCCTCGGCGATGCGCTGGCCATCGCTTACAAACCCAAGCCCCAGGTGCTGGTCCAGCAGGACCGACAGGACCTCGCCCAGCTGTTCTGCCTCGTCCAGCTTGGTCAGCACCAGCGCCGAGGGATCCGCCTTGCGAAACGCGTCCAGCACCCGCCGCAAGGTACTGCCCTGGGTCGTGGCCGACACAACCAACCAGCTCTCGGCACGGATATCCGGCGGCAGATGCGCGAACAGCGACTCCTCCTCCACCGCGCGCGGCGCCTGCCCGGCGGTATCCACCAGGATCAGGTGGCCATCGTCCGCGCGCCGCGCCAGATCGCGCAGTTCGCGCGCATTCTGCAGCACGCGCACCGAGATCCCCGCCATCTGCGCAAAGGCTTGCAGCTGCCGTGTGGCACCGATGCGCTGGCTATCCAGGGTCACCAGCGTAACCGAATCCGGTCCCATCCGACGGATCTGGCGCAACGCGATCCGTGCCAGCGTGGTGGTCTTGCCGACACCGGTCGGCCCCACCATCGCCAGCAGCCCGCCCTCGTCCAGGATCGCCGGGCGATGCGTGGCAATCGCACCCGAAAGCCGCGCGCGGAGACGCTCCCAAGCCTGCTCGGGGGAGCTGTCATCGAGGATGCTGCCCGCCAGGCTGCGGGCCAGCGATTCACTGAAGCCGCGGTCGATCAGGCGGACCTTGCATTCTGCCGCCAGCGGATGACGGGCCGCCCAGCGAGCCTCGTCACTCTCCGCATACTGACGCGTCATCAGGCTGCGCAGGTCACGCAACTCCTGGCGCATCGCAGTGAGTTCGGGATCGGCCGGCCAGGAAGGCGCCGCCGAATTCGGGGCGCGGTCGGCGGTTCGCGCCTCGCGGGCCGGCTTTGCGGCCTCCGGCTCGCGCACCGGCTCCGAGGACTCGCCATCCTCCAGGGCGGCGACCACCTCCAACCAGCCATCCACCCGGCGACTGGAGAGGATCACGGCATCCTCTCCCTGTTGTTCGCGCACCTGACGCATGGCGTCGCGCATGTCCCGGGCCCGATATCGTCTGACATTCATGCTTTGATCTCCTGCGCCGCTCACGCGGCGGAACCCCTATGTCTCATGCGGACTGCTTCGCCGTTTCTTCCTGACCGACCGTGGCCACTACCCGAATCCGCCGGTTGTCGGGGATCTCGGTAAACGCCAGGACGGTCAGGCTGCGAACCGCGCCGCGCAACCAGCCGGCAATCCAGGAACGGATCTCCGGTGCCACCACCAGGATCGCCGCTTGGCCGGCTGTCTCCTGGCGCCGCGCCGCGTCCGCAACCGAACGCTGCAACCGTTCCGCCAGCCCGGGCTCCAGTCCAACCGTGCCACCCGAGCTGCCCTGCAGGGACTTATGCAAGAGCTGTTCCAGCGATGGGTCCAGGGCAATCAGTGGCAACTCATCCTCCGGTCCCACAAGGTCCTGGACGATGGAACGCGACAGCGCGACGCGCACCGCTGCGGTCAAAGTGCCGGGATCCTGACTCTTCACCCCGTCGTCTGCCAGGGTTTCGGCGATCGTGCGCAGGTCGCGGATCGAGACCTGCTCGGCCAGCAGGTTCTGCAACACCTTCAGCACGATCGAAAGCGACAGGGTCTTGGGCACGAGGTTCTCCACCAGCTTCGGCGAATGCCGCGCCAGCTGATCCAGCAGGTGCTGTGCCTCCTCGTGCCCGATCAGGCGATGGGCGTTCTCGCGGAACACCTGCGACAGATGCGTCGCAATCACCGTGGAGCAGTCGACCACGGTATAGCCGGCGCCCTGGGCCTGGTCGCGATCCGACGGGTCGATCCACAAGGCATCCAGGTTGAAGGTCGGGTCCTTGGTCGGGGTGCCCGGCACGGTGCCGAAGACCTCGCCCGGATTGATCGCCAGTTCGCGATCGGGAAACACCTCGGCCTCCGCCACAGTGACGCCCAGCAGGCTGATCCGATAGGCGTTCGGGCTCAGCTCCAGGTTGTCGCGGATGTGCACCGGCTGCAGCAGGAACCCGAGCTCCTGCGACAGCTTGCGGCGCACGCCCTTGATCCGCCCCATCAACTGACCGTCCTGGGTACGGTCCACCAGCGGGATCAGGCGGTAGCCGACCTCGAGGGAGACCAAGTCCACCGGCGGGACATCTTCCCAGGTCAGGTCGCGATCCTCCGAACGAGCCCCGCCTTCGTCTTCCTGCGGGATGCGCTCCACTTCCACCTCGGCCTCGCGGCTCCGGCGCTTGAGCAGGTAGGCCCAGCCAAAGATCAGCGCCGCAAGCCCCAGGAACACGGCGTTGGGCATGCCCGGCACGACGCCCAGCGCGCCGATCACGCCACCGGCGACGTACAGGACCCGCGGGTTGGAGAACATCTGCCCGTACACCTGCTGGCCCATGTCCTGGCTGCTGGTCACGCGGGTCACGATGATCGCGGTGGCGGAGGACAGCACCAGCGACGGGATCTGGGCAACGATGCCGTCGCCGATGGTCAGCAACACGTAGTTGGTCGCGGCATCGCCGATCGACATGCCGTGCTGCACCGCACCGATGGTGAGCCCGCCGATGATGTTTACGAACAGGATCAGGATCCCCGCGATGGCATCGCCGCGGACGAACTTGGAGGCACCGTCCATGGAGCCGTAGAAGTCCGCCTCGCTGGCAATCTCCTCGCGGCGCTTGCGCGCCTCTTCCTGAGTCAGGATGCCGGCGTTCAGGTCGGCGTCGATCGCCATCTGCTTGCCGGGCATGGAGTCCAGGGTAAAGCGGGCGCTGACCTCGGACACACGCCCGGCCCCCTTGGTCACCACCACGAAGTTGATGATGATCAGGATCGCGAACACCACCAGCCCCACGGTGTAGTTGCCGCCGACCACGAAGTCGCCGAAGGCCTGGATGACCTTGCCGGCGGCATCCGTGCCGGTGTGGCCTTCCAGCAGGATCACGCGGGTGGAGGCGATGTTCAGCGCCAGGCGCAGCAGCGTGGCGACCAGCAACACCGTCGGGAAGACCGCGAATTCCAGCGGCCGCGGGGTGTACACCGCGACCATGATCACCACCAGCGACAGCGCGATATTGAAGGTGAACAGCACATCCAGCGCCAGCGGCGGCAGCGGCAGCACCATCATCGAGAGCATCGCGATCAGCAGGATCGGCGCCCCCAGCCCCCACTTGCCCACGTTACCCAGACGGTCAAAGAAGGCCATTAGCGATCCCTCCGCGGGCCGCGTTGCTTGTCAGGATCGAGATAGTCCTCGGGTACTGGGAGGTCATCCGGCATCTGCGCGTCGGCATCGGCCCGCTTGAGCTGGTAGACGTACGCCAGGATGCGGGCCACGGCCACGAACAGCCCGTTGGGCACTTCCTGGTTCAGATCGGTGGTGAAGTAGATGGCGCGGGCCACGCGCGGGGCCTCGACGCGGATGATCGCGTGTTCGTCCCCGACTGCACGGATCGAGGCGGCCACCTCGTCGACGCCCTTGGCCACCACCTTCGGTGCCGCCATGCGCGAGGCCTCGTAGACGATAGCCACGGCGTAGTGGGTCGGGTTGGTGATGATCACGTCGGCCTTGGGGACCTCTTCCATCATTCGCCGCTGCGCCATCTCCTGCTGCAACTGACGGATCTTCTGCTTGACCTCTGGCTTGCCGTCGGTCTCCTTGTACTCGTCCTTGACCTCCTGCCGGGTCATGCGCAGTTGCTTCTGGTGATTCCACATCTGGAACGGCGCATCAATGGCGGCGACCACGATCAGGGCCGCCGAGACCGCGATGAAGGTTCCCAGAACCAGCTGGGCGGCATGGATGATGCCCTGATGAACAGGCTCGTAACCGAGCATCAGCAGCCGGTCGGAGAAGGTGGCCAGCACGGCGACCGCGACACTGCTGATCAGTACGAACTTGGCGAAGGTCTTGCCGAACTCCATCAGCCCCTGCCAGGAGAAGATTCGCTTGAGGCCCTTCCCGGGATTCAGCTTGGAGACCTTGGGCGCGGCGGCCTTCCAGGAAAAATTGGCGCCGCCGATCACGATCGGCGCGAGTACCGCGGCCACCACCAGTACGCCGAACAGAGGGAACAGGGTCCGCAGGGTGCGGAAAATCTCGTCGGCCAGATACGGCAATAACAGCGACGAGTCGTAGGCCATTTCGCGTTCGAAATCCAGGCGACTGCTCATCTGTTCAGTAAGTTGCGCCCCCATGTTCGGGCCGTACATCAGCAGGAAGCTCCCGCCCGCCATCAGCACCAGAAAGGTGCTCAGCTCGCGCGAGCGCGGGACCTGCCCCTTCTCCTTCGCCTCGCGCAGGCGTTTCGGAGTGGGCTCTTCGCTTTTTTCCTGTCCGCTTTCGTTCTCGGCCATTTCAGAAGCCCATCCGGGTCTGCATCAGGTTGAAGGCCTCGAACATCAGTTCGCCAAAACGTTCCGGCAGGCCCGGCAGGATCAACATCATCAGCACGAACCCGATCAGGATCATCATCGGGAAACCCACCGCGAAGATGTTGAGCTGCGGGGACGCGCGGGTGATGACCCCCATGGAGATATTCACCAACAGGAGCGACGCAACCGCCGGCAATGCCACCAGCACCGCGCCCACAAACATCGTGGAGCCGAAGGCCACCAGGGCGTAGAAGGCCTCGGCGTTCAGACCGGTCGGGGCGATCGGCATGGTCTCGAAGCTGGTCAACATCAGCTCCAGAGCAATCAGATGGCCGTTCATTGCGAGGAACAGCAGGGTCGAGAAGATGACGAAAATGGTGGAGACCACCGGGACCTGCACCCCCTGGGCCGGATCCATGATGGAGGCAAAACCCAGGCCCATACCCAGTGCGACCACCTCGCCCGCCTGGGTCACGGCCGAGAACACCATCTGCAGAATGAACCCCATGAACACGCCGATCGCGACCTGGTGCAGGGTGACCAGCACGCCCTCAAGGCTCAACGGATCGATATCCGGCAGGACCGGGCCCTGCATGGCCACAAAGATCGCCAGCAACAGCGCCAGCCCCATGCGCACCCGCGCATTGACCGTATCCGCGCCGAAGATCGGCATGGCGACGAGCATGGCGCCAATGCGGGCGAACGGCCACAGGACCGCCCCCACCCACAGCACCAGCTGTTCCGCCGCCAGGGCCATGCCTACCCCACCATCCCCGGCGCACTCTCGTAGAGGCGCTCGGTGTAGTCGATCAACAACGCCAGCATCCAGTGCCCGCTGATCAGCAGCGCCGCGAACATCGCCAGCAGCTTGGGGATGAACGACAGGGTCATTTCCTGTATCTGGGTCGCTGCCTGCAGCATCCCGATGGTCAGACCCACGGCCAGCGCCGTCAGCAGCGGCGGCGCGGCCAGCAGGACCACCACGGTTAGTGTCTCGCGACCGATATCCACAACGAGTTCGGGTGTCATCGCGCTCTCCTACACGAAGAAACTGGTGGCAAGGGTGTTCATCATCAGCGCCCAGCCGTCCACCAGAACGAACAGCATCACCTTGAACGGCAGCGAGATAATCAGCGGGGAGAGCATCACCATCCCCATCGACATCAGGACCGAGGCCACCACCAGGTCGATGATCAGGAACGGGATCAGGATCAGGAAGCCAATCTGGAATGCGGTCTTGAGCTCGCTGGTAATGAACGCCGGCACCAGCAGGTTCAACGGGATGTCATCCGCCTCTTCGAATCCGTCGATCCCGTTGATCTCGGCAAACATCGCGATATCGCTTTCACGGGTATGCATCAACATGAACTCGCGCAACGGCTGCACCCCCGCCTCGATCACCTCCTCTGTCCCGATCTCCTCGTTCACGTAGGGCACAAACGCGGTCTCGTAGATTTCGTCGAGCACCGGGGCCATCACGAACAGGGTCAGGAAAAAGGCCAAACCGATCAGGATCTGGTTCGAGGGTGTCTGGGTCGTGCCCAAGCCCTGGCGCAGGATCGCCAACACCACAATGATCCGGGTGAAGGACGTCATCATGATCAGGATCGACGGCAGCAGGGTGAGCAGCGTCATCAACAGGATGATCTGCAGCGTGACCGAGTAGGTCTCGCCCCCGTCTCCGTTGGTGGTCACAGTCAGGGCCTCGATGCCCTGCGCCACCTGGGCACCGGCGAGCCCCGGCAGGAGCAGCAGGCCCAGTGCCAGCGCGAACCGCAGGAACAGCGCCATCACGACTGCCCCCGCTCGCTGCTACCGGGCGGAGCCCGGCGGGTCACGGCGCGCTTGAGTGCGCTGGAGAAATCCGGCGTCTCCCCGGCCGGCGCCACCACCGGCTCGCGCATCGTGTGCAGGGTGCGCATGCCGGAGGGCGCCACGCCCACCAGCACCTGTTCATCGCCCACCTGAACCAGCACCAGACGCTCGCGCGTGCCCACCGAACGTGCCGCGACGATCTCGATCACCTGCGAGCCGCGGTTCAGTCCGCCCTGGGTCCGGCGCAGGATCCAGCCCAGCACCACAATGGCACCGATCACCAGTACCAGACCGCCGATTAGCTGGGTCAGATAGGCCGCGGCCCCGCCACTGCCACCCTCCGCAAGGGCAGTCAATGGCCAGAGGGTCCCCGTGACGGCCGCCAGGACGAGGGCCGAACTGCGCGTATTACGTGGATTCATGGCTATTTGAGCTTGCGGATGCGCTCACTGGGGCTGATCACATCGGTCAGCCGGATCCCGAACTTCTCGTTGACCACCACGACCTCGCCATGCGCGATCAGCGTGCCATTCACCAGCACGTCCAGCGGCTCCCCGGCCAGACGGTCCAGTTCCACCACCGAGCCCTGGTTCAGCTGCAGCAGGTTGCGGATCGGGATCCGCGTGCGGCCGATCTCCATGGCGATCGTCACTGGAACGTCCAGCACCATCTCCAGATTCATCTCCTCGCCGTCGCCCTGCACCACCCCCGAGAGTTGTTCGGGCTGCAGGGCCTCCGCGGACGAATCGGGCTGGTGCTTGCGCTCCTTTTTCTCGGACTTCGGCGTCTGCTTCGCTGCGGTCGCGTCATCACCTCCCCCCGCAGCAGCCCCGCCTTGCGCGGCGTTCAGCAACTCATCGGGATCAGCCGCGTCTTCGCCGTCGTCATCCTTCTGCTCGGCCAGGGCCGCCGCCCACTCATCCGCCAGCGCCTGGTCATCGCTGCCGCCTTCGGTGTCGGCCATGGTTTCAGCGCCCGCGGTATCTTCATCCACGGCCGGGGTGTCCTGTTTGGGATCGTCGGTGTCAGCCATGCTGCGCCCTCTATCGTTTGATAATGCGTTCCGAAACCTGGATCGCATTCATGCCATTGGATACGCCGAACTTCCCGCGGAACATCGGGATGTCTTCGACCTGCAAGGTGATCTTCTCGGGGAGGTCCACCGGAATGATGTCGCCCGGCTGGATATCCAGCAGCTCGCGCACGGTGACCTCGGTCTCCGCCAGCATGGAGCTGATCTCGACCTCGGCGGTCTGGATCTCCTCCTGCAGCGCGTGCATCCAGCGCTGGTCCACATCGGAGCGATCCGACTGGATGCCGGTATCCAGCTGTTCGCGGATCGGCTCGATCATCGAGTACGGCAGGGTCACGTGCAGATTGCCGCCGCCCCCGTCGAGCTCGATGTGGAACTCGCTGATAACCACGATTTCGGTCGGCGAGACGATGTTCGCGAACTGTGGGTTGACCTCGGAGTTCAGGAACTCGAACTTGAGCTCCATCACCGGCTGCCAGGCCTTCTGCATATCCTCGAAGGCCCCCTCCAGCACGCCGTGGACGACCTTCATCTCCATCGGGGTGAAGTCTCGTCCCTCGATGCGGGTGTAGTAGCGTCCGTCGCCACCGAAAAAGTTGTCGACCAGGATGAACACCAGCTTGGGATCGAACACGAACAAGCCGGTGCCATGCAGTGGATGCGCCCGCACCAGATTGAGGCTGGTGGGGACAAACAGCGAGTGCATGTACTCGGAGAACTTGGTGATACGGGTGCCGACCACCGAGATCTCGGCCGAACGACGCAGTACATTGAACAGACGGACCCGGAGCTGACGCGCAAAGCGCTCGTTGATCATCTCCAGCGTGGGCATGCGCCCACGGACGATGCGATCCTGCGTGGCAAAGTTGAATTCCCGCGCCTGACCGTCACTCGGATACGGGTCTTCGGTCTCGACGTCGCCCTCGTCCACACCATGCAGGAGGGCATCGATCTCGTCCTGGCTGAGGATATCCGTCTGCGCCATAACGGGGCTCCTACTGCATCACCAGTTCGTTGAACAACACGGCCTCGACCGCGTCCGGCGCATCCCGCGAGCGCAGAATCTCGCGGATTGCTTCCTTCAGCTCCTCCGCCAGCGATTCCTTGCCATCACGCGTATTCAGATCCTCGTAACGCTGTTCCGCCAGGATGCCCAGGATGTCGTTGCGGATCGCCGGCATATGCCGCTCGAACGCCTCGATCACCGGCGCCTCGTGGGTCACCAGGCTCACCTCGGCACGCAGATACCGGATGCGTCCCGGCGCTTCGATGTTGACAGTCATCGGCTCCAGGCTGGTGTAGAAGCGCTCGGGCGGGCCTTCCACCACCTGTTCGGCAGCCTCGTCGCCCGCAACCAGGAAGAACCAGGCCGCAGCGGCCCCGCCGCCCACCAACAGAATCACGATCAGCAGCAGCACAAGCAGCTTGCCCATGCCGCCCTTCTTCGGGGTGCCGCCTTCTTCGTCGTCCAGATTGACTTCCTTCTTCGCCATGTCGCACCCGCTGTCCGGTAAACCGAGGATTTGATCTCGGAAAAGACCTTAGCAAGGCAGATGCCAGCATTGGCTTTCTATCGATTTATCCGATAGTTAGCGACCAGTACTGAAGGGGAAGGAAGGACACTTCGGGGGAAGGAACGGGCGATAACGTCAAGAATCGGCCGCCCGCCGCGCGGGAAAGACGGATTCTTGGCGGCACTCATGGAAGATCGCTACGACAGAGAAAGACGCCCGATGGGGCAGGTCACGGATACCGCCGGCCGCCCATCGGATATCGCAAGACAAGACCGAGCCCGCGCCGGGCTCGCCTCAGGCAAACAGATCCAGGCGCCGATTCAGCATCGAGAGCGTGCTGCCGCCATTCTCGTTGTCTTCGGCCTCGTCCAGTTCCGAATCTGTCCCGGCGGCGGCCTGGCGCTCATCCTGCTCGGCCTGCTCCTCGGCCGCCTGGTCGGAGACGGTCGCGTCCTCGAGCATCAGCCCGCTCTCGGCGAGGCTGTCGCGCAAGCGCGGCATGGCCGCCTCCAGCACCTCGCGGGTCACCGGATTGGCACTAATGAACTGGATGCTTGTGCGGTCACCCTCGACCAGCACCCGAATATCCAGACTGCCCAGCTGCGGGGGATGCAGCTTGAGCTCGGTTCGTCCACCCTGTGCCTGGGCGAGCATGCGCACCTGATCGGCCAGCTCGCGGGCCCCATTGGGCTGCTGCAGGAGCCGGGTCAGGTCCAGTCGCGGCAACGCGCGTGCAGCGTCCGCCCCCTCGGCCTGGCCACCGGCGAGAGCCGGCAGGACGCCCCCCAGGGGATCGGTACGCCCCCGACGCGACTCGTCCCCGCCCTGGGTCATCCACTGGGCGAGGACATCGAGCACACCGTCCCGCGACAGCCCGCCCTGCGCGCCCAGCAGTTCGGGCTTCAGTGCGGCCAGGCCGTCGCGCCCGCCTGCCGCCTGGCTCGCCTCGACAAACAGGCGCATGACGGCTGCAGGCAGGGGCTTGACCGGCAACGCCTGGCCCTCGGTACCCCCGCGGCCAGAGGCGCCCGCCTCCCCACGGGCGGCGTCCATGCGCCCCGGTTCCTGCACTCCCGCCATCAGGCTGGCGACCGGCAAGCCCTTGCCACCCGCCTCGTCGCCCGCGGCGAAACCCTGCCCGTCGAGTAGATCCTGCAACCGCGCCAGCATGGCTTCCAGATCAAGGCCTTCCAGCTCGTCCCCGGGCACGCCCAGGTTCGCCAACAAGGCCTCCATCTGCGGCTCCAGAACCGCGAGGAACCCCTCGCCGTCCTTCCCTTTCAGCCCCTTCAGGCCGTCCAGGTCCTGCAGCGATGCCTCGCCGCCCAGCAATTGCAGCAGCGGCAGCATGCCCTGACCGGTGTTCTGTGTCGCGATCATCTCCGAATCCTCGGTGTGCCGGGCGGATCCCCGGGCCCTTGCCCTAATCGATAGTCACGGTCCATTCAAGAACTTTGCCAACGCGACGCTTCCTCGCGCGCATGAGCCTGCCGCGTGGCCCACAAATCCTGTTCGGTCTGCTGGCGCCGGGCGCCGTGTTGCGCCGTCTCGGCCTTCCGGCGTTGCAGCAGCTTTTCCAGCGACAGGCTGTTGCGGTGGCGCTCCAGCCACTCCTGGCGCGCGGTCTCCACCTGCGACTCCGCGGCCTGAATGCGCAGATCCTGTTGCTCCAGCGCCGAGCGCAACTGGTCGCGCATGCCCGCCAACCACTTGAGGGCGTTGGCGTCATCCGGAAGGGTCGCCTGCAGATACTCGCGCTGATAGGTTTCCAGGCGATCGCGCTGACCGGCAATGCCATCCAGTTGCTGCAGACGTTCACCCAACTGGCGGGTGGCCTCGCTCTCCTCGATCCGGCGCAGGCGCAACAGTCGTTCCAGGCGCTTCGGGTTCATGCCGCCCCGCCAACCAGCGCCAGCAGGTCATCCCGCGCCCGGTCAAAGCCGACGGCCTCTTCGCGACCCTGCGCCAGATACGCCTCGAGGCGCTCGTGCATCGCCACTGCCTCGTCCAGATGCGGGTCGGCACCCTTGCGATAGGCCCCGACCGCGATCAGATCGCGGTTCTGCATATAGGTGGCGGAAAGGCCGCGGAAGCGTCGCGCCGCCCGCTCGTGTTCCGGCGAGATCAGCGACGACATCACGCGCGAGACCGATGCACCGACGTCGATCGCCGGGTAGCGCCCGGTCTCTGCCACCTCGCGCGACAGCACGACATGGCCGTCCAGGATCGCGCGCGCGGCGTCCACGATCGGATCGTTCTGGTCATCGCCCTCGGCGAGCACGGTATAGAAGGCGGTAATCGAGCCGCCCCCTACGTCGCCGTTGCCAGCGCGCTCCACCAGTTGCGGCAGGCGCGCAAATACCGATGCCGCATACCCCTTGGAGGCCGGCGGCTCGCCGATCGCCATCGCGATCTCGCGGGCGCCCTGGGCAAAGCGGGTCAGGGAGTCCATCAGCAACAGCACGTGCAGGCCCTGGTCGCGGAAATGCTCCGCCACCGCAGTGGCCACCCAGGCCCCGTGCTGACGCAGCAGCGGCGACTGGTCGGCCGGCACCGCGACCACCACCGTGCGCGTGCGCGATTCCTCGTCGAGAATCTCGTGGATGAACTCGTTCACTTCCCGACCGCGCTCGCCGATCAGTCCGACCACGATCACGTCCGCCGTCGTGTTGCGCGTCATCATCCCCAGCAGCACACTCTTGCCGACCCCGGATCCGGCGAACAGACCGAGGCGCTGACCACGACCCACCGACAGCAGACCATTGATTGCCCGGATGCCAACATCCAGCGGCTCACGTACCGGTGCGCGTTGCAGCGGGTTGATCGGCCGCCCGGCCAACAGCCCAAACTCATGGGTACGGATTGGGCCTTTTCCGTCCAGCGGCTGCCCGTTGGCATCGATCACGCGGCCCAGCAACCCCTCCCCGACCGGAATCTGACGCTGGTTGTCCAGCGGTTCGATGCGCGCGCCGGGCGTCAGGCCCGCCGCGATCTCCTCGGGCATCAGGAACGTGCGTTCATTCTGGAAACCGACGACCTCGGCCGGCACCGTGTCTCCGTTCTCGCCGTGGATCAGCGCACGCCCCCCAATGGGCAAGCGCAGGCCTTCCGCCTCCAGCGTCAGGCCGGTCAGGCGCGACAGGTGACCCTCCGACTGCGGTGGGTTGACCCGCTCGACCCGCCCGCGCGACTGCTGCAAACGATCCAACAAGCCACTACTCAGTCGTTCCCGGCCCTTGCGGCGCACCTCGTCAATCGGGGTACTCATGAATCCTCCGGGGCCGCGCTGTCCACGGAAGTGGCGGACTGGTGATCTTCCTCGTCGGGTGCGCTGTCCATCTCCGGATACTCCCCATCCCAGAGGGCTTCCACGGCGTGCTGCAGACGCCGTTCGAGACTTGCATCGACGCTCGCCGCGCCCGATTCGAGACGGCAGCCGCCGCGCGCCAGGCCCGCGTCCGGGACCCAGGTGATGCGCGCATCCGCCCGCTCACCATAGGCCTCCACCAGCGCCTGGTCCTCCGGGTTCAAGTGCACCCGAACCTCCTGGTTGCGCCCGGGAAGCTGGGCCAATGCCCCCTCCAGGACCGTCCGGATCTGCTCCGGTCGCGTCTCCAGCTCGCTCTGGACGACCTTGCGTGCAAGCGCCGTCACCAGCGCCAACAACTCCGGCTCCAGGGCATCGGCGGCATCCGCCAGGGGATCAGCAAGGCCGCCGGCCACGGATTCCAGCATGGCGACCGTCTCGCGCAGTTTCTTGTCCTCGCGCGCCCGGGTGGCCTTCTCGGCCTCTTTCTTGCCAAGCTCATGCCCCTCGGCATAACCGCCCTCGAACCCGTTCTTGCGGGCTTCGTCCTCGATCTCCTCGATCTCGGCGGCCGTCGGCAGGCGACGCGGGGGATGGACCCCATTGTCACCAATCTCCGGCGGCTCCCAGAGCGATGCCGCCGCGTCGGTGTAAAGCCTGGCCGCCGGGCCATCGGTCACAACATCGCCTCGCTACCACCGCCACCCAGGACGATATCGCCGTTCTCCGCGAGCCGGCGGGCCACGGACAGGATCTCCTTCTGCGCACCCTCGACCTCGCTGACCCGGACCGGGCCCTTGGCCTCGAGGTCCTCGCGCAGCATCTCGGCCGCGCGCTTGGACATGTTGCGGAAGATCTTGTCCTTCATGTCGTCGTCGGCACCCTTCATCGCAAGCACCAGCGATTCCGTCTGGATCTCGCGCATCAGCGTCTGGATACCGCGGTCGTCGATCTCCACCAGGTTCTCGAACACGAACATCTCTTCCTCGATCCGCGAACCCAGATCGGAATCGGACTCCTTGATCGTATCCATGATCTCCGCCTCCCGTGAGCCCTCCATCAAGTTCATGATGTTGGCCGCCGAACGCACGCCACCCAGCATCGACGTCTTGCTCGCGGCATTGCCGGAAAGCTGACGGTCGAGGATCTCGTCCAGCTCCTGCAGGGCCTGGGGCTGGACGCCATCCATGGTCGCAATGCGCATCACGATGTCGGACTGCACCCGCGCGGGCAGGTACTGCAGGGTGTCCGACGCCTGGTCGGAGTCGAGGTGGGAAAGCACAATCGCCACGATCTGCGGGTGCTCGTTGCGCAGCATGTCGGCGATCGCCCGCGGGTCCAGCCACTTGAGGGCCTCGATCCCCTTGGAATTGCGTCCGAGCAGGATGCGGTCGATCAGGCCCGAGGCCTTGTCACCCAGCGCGCTCTCCATGACGCTGCGCACGTACTCGTCGGCACCCACCCCCAGCGCCGTCTGTTCCTGCACGTGAGTGGAGAACTCGTGCAGCGCCGCGTTCACGTCACTGCGCGAAATGCGGTCCATGGAGGCCATCGCGGTGCCAATCTTCTGCACCTCCTTGGGCCCCATGTGGCGCATGACCTCGGCCGCCGCGTCCTCGCCGAGGCTCATCATGAACACGGCGGCGCGCTCGGCACCTTCCTGTTTGGCGTTCTTGTCAGCGGCCATCGTCACCCAACCACGTCTTCATCACCTGTGCCACGCGCTTGGGGTCCTCGCGGACCATCTCGCGCACCGCCTCCAGATCCATCTCCTGCTGGTCCGGCCCCTTGGGGCCAGTCAGCGCAGCCACGGCCGAACCCTCACCCTGACCCATCGCCATGCCCGTCTCGCTGCCGCCTGACTCGTCGGTCAGCGCCTCGCGATCTTCCTCGCGCCGCGGCGGCGGAGCCGGCCGCTTCATCAGATGTTTCATCGCCGGACGCACCACCGTCAACAGGATAATCAGAGCTAGCAGCAATGCCGCCACGATCTTGACCACCTCGAGGAACCAGGGTTGTTCCCAGAACGCAATTTCGTCCGCCGCCACCGCCTCGATGGGCGCTTCGAACGGGGCGGTCACTACATTGATCGTATCCCCCCGTTCGGCATTGAATCCTACCGCCTCGCGCACCAGCGCCTCGATGCGTTGCAGTTCCTCCGCATCCCTCGCCACCTGCACGGTCTCGCCGTCCTCGTTGACCTCCTGGCGGAAGTCCACCACCACGGCCGTGGACACGCGCTGCACGCCGCCCGGCATTTCGCGGATATGGTTGATGCGGCGATCCACCTCGTAGTTGCGGGTGATATTGGTGCTGCGGCTGCCCGGGAGCGCCGCGGGCGGGCCATCACCCTCCTCGCCTTCCTCGCCGACAACCCCACCGGCGGGCGGCTGGTTAGTCAGCGCCCCGGGGACACCCCCGATACCGCCCTCGGGTCCGGTGCGCTCGTCCTCGCGGGTCTGCTCGGACCGCAGGGCAATCGTCTCGGGATCGTACAGTTCCTCGGTGCGCTCGACGCTCGAGAAGTCGATGTCCGCGTTCACCTGCACCCGTACCTTGTCGCGCCCGACGATCGGAATCAGCAGGTCACGGATACGGTCGGTATAGCGGGTCTCCACGTCGCGGGTGAAACTCAGGCGGTCGCCACTACCACCCATGCCCGTCTCGCCGCCATCCTGGGTCAGGAGCGTCCCACTTTGGTCCACCACAGTGACCCGATCAGGATCCAGATCAGAGGTGCTGGACGCGACCAGGTGCACGATCGCACCGACCTGCGACTCGCTCAGGGACCGCCCACCGCGCAGGTGCACGACCACCGACGCGCTGGCCGGGCGCCGATCACGCACGAACACCGACTGCTCACCCTCGGCAATGTGCACACGCGCCCGGTCCACTGCATTCAGCGATGCCACAGTACGCGCCAGTTCGCCCTCCATCGCCCGATGGTGGCGCGCCCCCTCGATCATCCGGCTCGTACCCAGGCCGGTATCCTCCTGCAGCAGCTCGAAGCCCATGTCGCCGGAACGTGGCAGGCCTTCGCCGGCCAGCTGCAGTCGCGCGCCCGCCACCTCGCCCTGGGGCACCTTCACCTGCCCCGTCGTGGAATCGACCTGATACTGGATACCGGCCTGCGAAAGGACTTGCACGACCTCCGCCGCATCCTCCGCATCCATGCGCGGAAACAGCGGTACGTAGGTCGGCCGCAGCGCCCAGTACAGCAGCGCCACAATCACCACAATGGCACCCGCCAGCATCCCGATCAGGGCAAGCTGGCGGCCCGCAGGCATCCCGTTAAACTCCTTGATCCCGCCGGTCACCACCGCGGGCAGGGATTGTGCATTTTCGGCCATCGTCCGTTCTCTCCCTCAGCCCGATCGGCCGATCAGACCTGCATCCGCATGATTTCCTGATACGCCGTCAGCAGACGGTTGCGCACCTGGTTGGTCGCCTCGAAGGCGATGCTCGACTTGCTCATCGCGGTCATCACCTGCGGCAGGCTCACGTTGTCGTCGCCCAACTCGAAGCGCGTCTGCAGATCGGTCGCCTGCTGCTGTACCTGATTGACACCCCGCAGCGACTCCGTCAGCACGTTCTGAAAGTCCGCGCCGCCGACGCGCTGGGGTTCGCGCGTCTGCTGAGCCGCATTCGTGTTCTCCACGCCGTTGGCTTGCGTCAGTTGACGCATCTGCTGCAGGACGTTCTGGATCTGCATCTCGCTCATGCTCACTACCCCCGGGGCGTCTTGTTACGCCGGCCGACCGACCACGAAGGGCCCGCCGTATTTTCGTGTTCGACAGAAACTCTCAAGCAATCCATATGCCAGGCGACGGCACACTAGCCCGACGCGGGCACCGCAAAGCCGTGCTCGCGCAGACGCGCAATCTTGTAACGCAATGTTCTGGGGCTGATTCCCAGCCGGTCGGCCGCCTCCTTGCGCCGCCCGCCGGACTCGCGCAGGACGTTCATGATCACCCTGCTCTCCTGCGTCTGCAGGGTCTGCTCCAGCATCGGTGTCGGGTTCTCGTCATCCGGTATCGATTGCGCCCCGGTGGTCACCTCGCCGGCCCCGGTACTCCAGGGGTTCACCATGTCCGCATCCAGCCAAACCGACTCTGCACTCACCTGCGGATCCGCGTTGTCATGCAATGTGACCGCGCGTTCCATCACGTTCGCCAGTTCGCGCACGTTGCCCGGCCAGTCGTGTTCGCGCAGCCGTCGTTGTGCGCCGTCATCCAGGGTCTGGAGCTGGCCGCCACTCAGGCGTCGGAGCAACGCCTCGGCCAAGGGCACAATATCTTCCGCACGCTCGCGCAGTGGCGGGATGCACAGGGGAAAGACGTTCAGTCGGTAGTACAGGTCTTCACGCAAATGCCCTTCGGCCACGGCCGCGCGCAAATCGCGATTGGAGGTCGCGATCACGCGCACGTCCACGCGCTGCGGCCGCCGCCCGCCCAGGGGCTCGACCTCGCGCTCCTGCAGCGCACGCAGCAGCTTTGCCTGCAAATGCACCGGGATCTCCGTCACTTCGTCCAGCAGCAATGTGCCGCCGTCAGCCCGCACAAACTTGCCCGGTCGCGCCTCGACCGCGCCGGTAAAGGCGCCCTTGGCATGCCCGAAGAGCATCGCCTCAAGCATCGCCTCGGGCAGTGCGGCGCAGTTGATCGCTTCGAATGGTCCCCGTCGCCGCGGCGAGCGCGCGTGCAGCTGCCGCGCCAGGACCTCCTTGCCCACCCCCGACTCACCGGTAACGAAGACGGTTGCCGTGCTGCCGGCAATGCGCGTAACGAAGCGATCGATGCCGCGCATCACGGGACTGCGTGTCACCAATGCAGGGACCTCGAGCGACGGCTCCGGCCGCACTCGCGGACGCAGCCACCCGGCCAGCTCGTCCGCCATCCGCGGGAGCGCGAAGTGCGCCTCCAGCCCATGTCGCATCGCAGCCAGCTCCTGATCCTGGCTTGCGTCGCGGCTGACTGCCGCCAGTGCTGCCGTGGCTTGGCTCAGGGCATCCCGGGACAGGTCCGCAGGATGCGCCAGCAGGATGACCGCCGGGGCGGACACCTCCAGGGATTGCACCAGCGCGTCGGCAGTACACGTCTGCAGACGCACCCGCGGGATCGTGGCCAGCACCTGGACCACGGCCTCTCGTAGTTCGGGTTCGGCATCCACCAGCAGGATCGTGGCTCGCGACATGAAGTTCTTCCCGTATCGATTCGGGGAAGATCTAGCAAACATCGCGCCACCAATGCAGGCGATTAGTTTATAGAGGGTTTTTCTGGATCGAACCGGGATTCGTCAAGCCTATGACGCTGGGGTCGTCCATCTAGGCTCCTGCGAGTGACGGGATTCCGTCCACTTGAGCACACCGATTTCCGGGCGCGTTCACGCCCGCATTCGCGTCTTCTCAGGCCTTGCCCAGCCCGAACTTGCGCATGCGCTCAACCAGCGTGGTCCGCCGCATGCCCAGACGCCGCGCGGCGCGCGCCACCACGTGTCCCGTCTCGTCCAGGGCACGGGTGATCATGTCGCGTTCCAGGTCGTTGAGGAAGCTGCGCAGATCGACGCCCTCCGGTGGCAGACCACCGGCCAGCAGGTTGGAGCCCGCCGCGGAACCGCCTTCGAAACCATTCGGCGTAGTCGGCGGCAGGGTCAGATCCTCGATTCCGTCCGGACGCACCCGCGGTGGCAGCTGCGCCAGGTCCACCGGTAGATCCGGATAGATGATCGCAAGCTGCTCCAGCAGGTTCGCCAGCTCGCGGATATTTCCCGGCCACGCCAGTTGACCCAGGTGGGCAACCACCGCAGGGGTCAGGTGGGCTGGGGCCATGCCCTGCTCGCGCAGCCGGTCTTCCAGAGCGGCGATCAGCAACGGCATGTCGCTGGTGCGTTCGCGCAGAGGTGGCAGCTCGATCGGGAATACACTCAGGCGGAAAAACAGATCCTGACGGAAACCGCCCTCCGCCACCGCGTCATCCAGATTCCGGTGGGTAGCCGCGATGATTCGCGCGCGGGCCGAGATCGATTTGTTGGAACCCACCCGCTCGAACACCCGCTCCTGCAGTACGCGCAGCAGTTTCACCTGCATCGGCAACGGCATGTCGCCGATCTCGTCGAGAAACAGCGTGCCATCCTCGGCCAGTTCAAACCGGCCGGCGCGCGCGGTGAAGGCGCCGGTAAACGCGCCCTTCTCGTGGCCGAACAGCTCGCTCTCCAGCAGGTCCGCCGGGATGGCGCCGCAGTTGACTGCCACGAAGGGTTTATCCGCGCGGTCGGAGGCGTTGTGGATCGCGCGGGCCACCACCTCCTTGCCGGAACCGGTCTCGCCCAGAATCAGCGCCGTGGCATCGGTTCGCGCCACTTGCCCGACCAGACGCTTGACCGCCTGCATGGTCGGATGCGACCCGACCAGCCCGGGGATATCGTCGTACCCCGGCTCGCGACCGAAGCGCAGCCACTGGAGGACCTGAGAAACCCGGCCAATCGAGAGCGGATGCTCGACGATGCAATCCACCCCGTCGGCCTGCACCTTGCCACCGTCAGTCGGTTGCACAACAACCGGCGCCAAATCCCCGCGCGGCTCCTGCAGGCGTGCGGACAGCTCGGCGGCAGGCCCGCAAAGCCACACGGCTGCGGCGGGTGTGCCATCCATCAGGTCAGTCGGGTTGGTGTGGGTCTCGGCCACGCAGCCGAGGCAGTTCAGGATCGCCTGTGTTGCGTCCGTGGCTCCTGCATCGCCGCTGAGTGCAATGCGCATCGCCTGTTGTTGTTCCCCCGAACCCCGCATACCGCTGTGCCCCGACTGCCGCGATCGGATGCGCCCGCCCGGGAAACGCCCCGGCCGGCATCCAATGGTGTGATCGAGTTCGCAGTATCGAGCCTATTTGTGATTGCCGTCAACTTTCTGGCGTTTCCCGGCGACCTCGCGGCGATGCAAGCGAAAGATCCAGCGACCGATCGCCTCTTCCAGGGGACCTTCGACCCCCGTCCAGCGGGTCATCTGCAAGCCTCCACGTGTCGTCGGACTTTCGACGCCTAGCACGCACGGCTGGGGCAACAGGCGGCTGAGGTAGACCTCCACGCGCTCACAACCCTCCGGCAACGTGCCTGCGGGCAGCACAATCCCGTGGCCACTGAGCGTCGCCTCCACCGGATCGGGACGCTCGGGGTGGAGTGACTCTGCGACCAGGTGCAACAACAGATCCAGCTTGTGTTCCAGGCGCTGCACCTCGGGCGAAGTCTCGTCCTCGTGCGGCATCGCGCCGCGTGGGTGGGCGGCGTCGAACAGGTCCAGGTTTTCGATGAGGCGCTGCGCCAGCACCGGATCGGTGGCGGGCCGGACCGACGGACCAATCATCAGCGCGGTCGTCACACGCAGGTCATCTCCGAGAAACTCGTCCTGACTGGCGTCATCCATGTGCGCTCCCGCCTCCCTCGTCGCCGGAACAAATGTTTCCGTTATAGACCATGGTGGGCCTTAGCCGACAAATACCCGGGCATTGCGGAACAGCCGCAACCACGGGCCCTCCTCGCCCCAGTCCGCCGGGTGCCAGCTATGCTGCACACTGCGGAACACCCGTTCTGGATGCGGCATCATGATCAGCGCACGCCCATCCTCGCTGGCGAAGCCGGTGGCTCCGCCGGCCGAGCCATTCGGGTTGGCCGGATAAACCGTCGCCGGGGTGTCATCGGCCTCCACGTAGCGCAGGGTGGCCTGATCGTGGACCGGCACACCGTCAGCGTAACGGGTGCGTCCCTCGCCATGGGAGACCACAACCGGCAACACCGAGCCGGCCATTCCGTCGAGCAGCACCGCCGGGCCCGGCTCGATGCGCACCTGCGACAGGCGCGCCTCGAACTGCTCGGAACGGTTGCGCACAAAACGCGGCCAGTGATCGGCCCCCGGGATCAGCGGTGCCAGATGCGAAAGCATCTGACAGCCGTTGCAGACCCCCAGCGTGAAGGTCTCGGGACGCTCGAAGAACCCCTGGAAGGCATCCCGCAGAGCCGAATGATTCAGGATCGTCTGCGCCCAGCCGCCGCCGGCACCCAGCACGTCGCCGTAGGAAAACCCGCCGCAGACGGCCATCCCCTGCATCGAGCCCAGATCCTGACGCCCATCCAGCAGGTCGGTCATGTGGACATCCACCGGGGCAAACCCGGCGCGCTCGAACGCCGCCGCCATCTCCAGCTGCCCATTGACCCCCTGCTCGCGGAGGATCGCAATGCGCGGACGTTCGCCGCGCGCGATCATCGGGGCGGCCACATCCTCGGCCGGATCGAAATTCACCCGTGGCCGCAGACCGCCATCGGCATCCACCCGCGCGAGCTCCTCGTCGGCACACTCCGGATCATCGCGCAGCCGCTGCATGCGCGCCGAGGTCTCCTGCCACTGACGCTGCAGACCGGCACGGTCACCGGTGTACAGATCCCGCCCGTCCTGGCGGATGGCGATCTGTTCGTCCTCGCGCAGGCGCGCCACCGGATGCAGGTGCGCCTCCAGCCCCGCCTCCGCGAAGGCGTCGCGCAGCGCGGACTCGGAACCCGCAGCCATCTGGACCACCGCACCCAGTTCCTCGTTGAACAGCCAGGCCGCTACCGGCTGGCCGCCAGGGATCTCCACATCGAGCCCACAGCGCCCGGCGAAGGCCATCTCCAGCAGGGTCGTGATCAGTCCGCCGTCGGAGCGGTCATGGTAGGCGCGCAACAGGCCGTTGCGGCGCAGGGTGCCGATGGCATCGAAGAAGGCGCGCAGGCGGGCGGCATCCACCACGTCCGGGGCGGTCTCGCCAATATGCCCGTAGCCCTGAGCCAGCGCCGAGCCCCCCATACGCGAGCAGCCCTCGCCCAGATCGATCAGCCACAGCCGATCGTCCGCCGCCGGATCCGGCTGCGGCGTCAGGGTCCGGCGGGTATCCGCGACCCGGGCAAAGCCCGACACGATCAACGAGACCGGGGCGTGCATGTGCCGCGCCTGCCCGTCCTCGGTCTCCCATACCGTGCGCATGGACAGCGAGTCCTTGCCCACCGGGATCGATATCCCCAGCGCCGGACACAGGTCCTCGGCAATGGCGCGCACGGTGTCGAACAGGTTGGCGTCCTCGCCGGGTACCCCGGCGGCGGCCATCCAGTTGGCCGAAAGGCGAATCGCATCCGTGCCATCGATATCGGCCCCGGCCAGGTTGGTCACCACTTCGCCGATCGCCATGCGCCCGGAGGCCGGCGCCGACAGGATCGCGAGCGGCGTGCGCTCGCCCATCGCCATCGCCTCGCCGGTATACCCGTCGAAATCCGTCAGCGTGACGGCGCAGTCCGCCACCGGCACCTGCCAGGGACCGACCATCTGATCGCGCGCGACCAGCCCCCCCACGCTGCGATCCCCGATCGTGATCAGGAAGTGCTTGGCCGCGACCGCAGGCATGTGCAGCACGCGCTCCAACGCCTCCGCCAACGGACAGGCCTCGGGGTCGAAGTCCGTCACCGGCGGCGCCCGGCGGCGGTCCTCGCGGGTCATTAACGGCATCTTGCCCAGCAACATGCCCATGGGCATATCCACCGGCGGCTCGTGGAACAGGTCGTCCTCGACCTTCAGGTGTCCCTCGTCCGTGGCCTCGCCCACCACCGCGAACGGGGCGCGCTCACGCGCCGCCAGGGTACGGAAGGTCTCCAGATGTTCGCGGGCAATCGCCAGCACGTAGCGTTCCTGCGCCTCGTTGCACCACAGCTCCATCGGCGACAGACCCGGCTCGGCCGTCGGCAGGTCGCGCAACTGGATCACCCCACCGCGCCCGGCGTCATCCAGGATCTCCGGAATGGCGTTGGACAACCCGCCCGCACCCACATCGTGGATCGACAGGATTGGATTTCCGGCCCCCAGGGCCGTACAACGGTCGATCACTTCCTGGCAGCGCCGCTCCATCTCGGGGTTGCCGCGCTGCACCGAGGCAAAGTCCAGCTGCTCCGAGCTCGCCCCACTCGCCATGGACGAGGCCGCCCCGCCGCCCAGGCCGATCAGCATCGCCGGGCCGCCCAGAACCACGATCGGGGTGCCGGCCGGCACATCCTGCTTGTGCACATGCTCGCCGCGGATCGACCCGACCCCGCCGGCGAGCATGATCGGCTTGTGGTAGCCGTACAGGGTCTCGCCATCGGCGCCATCCGGCAGCGCCATCTCCAGCGTGCGGAAGTAGCCAGCCAGCGCCGGCCGCCCGAACTCGTTATTGAACGCGGCCGCGCCGATCGGGCCGTCCAGCATGATCTGGCGCGCGCTTTCGATGCGGCCAGGGCGACCAAAATCCCGCTCCCAGGGCTGCTCGAAGCCGGGAATGCGCAGGTTGGACACGGAGAACCCGGTCAGCCCTGCCTTGGGCTTGGACCCCTGCCCCGTCGCGCCCTCGTCACGGATCTCGCCCCCAGAGCCGGTGGCCGCCCCGGGAAACGGCGAAATGGCGGTCGGATGGTTATGCGTCTCGACCTTCATCAGGATTGCCAGATCCAGCGCCTCGCGACGATACTCGCCGGTAATTGCATCCGGCATCAGGCGCGTACCTTCGTGCCCGGCGATCACCGATGCGTTGTCGCTGTAGGCGGACAGCACGCCCTCGGGATGGCGCGCATGGGTCTGGCGAATCATCCCGAACAGCGTGCGCTCGTCCGCCTCGCCGTCCAGCACCCAGGCGGCATTGAAGATCTTGTGTCGGCAGTGTTCCGAGTTGGCCTGCGCAAACATCATCAGCTCGGCATCGGTCGGCGCGCGGCCCAGCACGGAGAAGCCATCGGCCAGGTAATCGATCTCGTCCGGGGACAGCGCCAGGCCCAGTTCGCCATTGGCGCGCTCCAGCGCCGCGCGAGCATCCTCGCCCAGCTCCACACGCCCCAGCGACCGTGGCGTCTCGCTGTGGAACAGCTGAGCGGCCGCCGCGGGGTCCTCGATCACCGCCTCGGTCATGCGGTCGTGGAGCAGGTCGGCCAGCACCTCCAGATCCGCGCTCGCCGCCACTTCGCCCCCGATCTGCCAGTGGATGCCACGCTCGATGCGCTCGACCGCGTCCTCCAGTCCGGCATGGTGGGCGATCTCGGTGGCCTTGGACGACCACGGGCTGATCGTGCCAAAGCGCGGGATCACCACCAGTTCGCGCTGCACCGCAAATTCGGGCGCCTCCCAGGCCTCGCCCTCGCGCAGCAGGCGCGCCAGCACCGCCTCCTCGTCCGGACTCAGCCGGCGGCGAGTCTCCACGAAATAGATGAACCGTGCCGCCAGCGGGCCGGCACCCGGTACGCTTGTCCGCAGCCCTGCCTCCAGAGCCCGCAGTCGAAACGGCGAGACCGCCGCGCCCCCTTCCACAACCCGCATTACGCTTCCTCGAAACCGGACGTACCGAAAGCCGCGCATTGTACCGGAGGCGCCTGCCGCGCGGGACCGGTACGGGACCGCAATTGCGCTGGTTGGGGAACTCCCGATGCGTTACCCTGTCCATGTAGTACTTGGGGGCGACATGGCTTCGACGCGGGTCGCGAAACCTGAGGTGCATGCCGAGGCTGTAGTGGACCTCGTTAAAACCGCTGCAAAAAAATAGTTGCCAACGACGACAACTACGCACTCGCCGCTTAAAAACCGGTAGATGCCGTCCGACTGGAGCCGTGCTTATGCGTCCAGTATCGGGCGTCGACTCTCATAAGCTCGTGGTGAAGCGCGCCCGGCGTGGATCCATTAAAACTCAACCGGGATCGCCAGCTACATGCCCTGACTGTCGGGTGGTCGCTGGTTAAATTAAAAGACAGAATAAGCATGTAGAGCCGAAGGCGGAGGTCCTGCGGACGCGGGTTCGATTCCCGCCGCCTCCACCAATTAAGCAGTAAAATCAGGCACCTACGGGTGCCTTTTTCTTTTTCCCCATCACCTACCCAACAACGGCCAGACACAAAAAAGCCCCCCTAGGCGGGACCCAAGGAGGGCAACTGGTCCGTTTCATCAACAAGGTGGAACCATACCTTGTCCGGGATTAACCGCCCGGCTCGGCTGGAGACCAGCCTACGGCTGGTTTTTCTTTACGCCGGTTCAGCGCCCAGGATAAGGGCCTTCACGGCTTCTGGATTGGTGACAGCACCACCGACGCGCTTGCGAACATACCAATTTACGAAACCGGGCTTGGTGTACGGGTCGCGCAGCACGCTCACGCCGATGCGATCGACCACGGTATAGGCTTCGCTGAAGTTACCGAACAGCAGGCCGACAGCGCCGTCCGCCAGTTCGGGCATATCTTCCGCGAGGCGTACCTGATAGCCGAGGAGCGTGTCGGGAACGCCATCGGCCAGACTCATCTGCAACAGGCTCCGGTCATCACCGTCCCGCAGCTTCCGAATCTTGTTCCGCATGGCACGAGTCATCAGGAACGACGCACCCGGCAGATAGTCCGCCTTGAGCGAATCGACCAGATCATAAAGCGCATCATCCGGTGTCTCTGCGGCGAAATCGCCAGCGACACCGGTATAGACCGTGCCGATGGTGTAGGCAGCCGGATCAGCGCCCCACTCGAAAGCATCATCCGGCACGAAGTCATAATCCAGAATGCCGCGCGGCTGGCCGTTGCCGTCACCAGTGATAAACGCTTCCGATTCCTGCCGGGCGAAACGCGTACCCACCTTGCCCTGAATCCAGCCCTCTACATCGAATCGAGAGTCCTCAAGCATCTGCTGGGTCGCGCTCGGATACGCGTAGTGCTCATGAACCGCGATCTTATGGCGGGTCAGGAAATCAATGTCGGTCTGCGTCCGGTTCGCTTCCTCGGCAGTCCATGCCGAATCCGGCTCGCCCCGGTCCACAAGCACCTCGACTTCGTTCGACTCGGTGCTGATGAGATTCGCCACCGACCGGACGGGGCTGGATTCGCGGATCTTCTTGAAGATCTGATCCACCCAGTCCTCGCGGACGGTTACGCCCTGGCCATCACTGGTGACGGAAAGCGCCTTCCGGTCGAACTCGGCACCACGCAGCCAGTCACCAAGCGCCTTGGTTTCCGGACCATCATTCGCAGACGCGCCAACGTCGAACTTGGCCTTGCGAGCAAGCGCCGTTTCTAGCTGCGAAACGCGCTGGTCCTGCTTCTGCTGGAACGTGGTGAAATCCTGCGCCAGCCCTTCAATCGTTTCGTTGAGTTTAGTCATTGCTATTACCTTTGGTTTCGAATTAAAAGATCCCGTCATCGAAACCGAAAGGGCCGACAGCATCCCGCTGCGCCATCCCGGCGGATAGCCCGCGTCCCGCGGGATCACCTGAAGCAAGCGACCTGACACGGGGAGTCGATCGCTGCTTATTATGTTCTATTATACTTCCCGCCACCGAATTTACAATATCATCGTGCCCATTCGGCGGGTGTGAAATGTTGTCTTTTCCGCTCCGTGCAGTTCGCCGTTCTAGCCCGATCAATTCGCGCTGTAATGCATCGTTTTCTAACAACTCCACACGGCCGGAATTCAACAAAGGCAAAATGTCGCGGTAAATGTCACTCGCGGGGCGGTCGCTCAACTTGTACGCAATACCGCGTTTCTTAAATTGCTCGCGTGGCCATTCTCCCGCGTAGCGGTCGCCCGTAACGGAACTGATCCGGTATTGCTTCAGCAATTCGCAGAATTCCGACACCACGGCCTCGGGCGAGAACGGCGGCTTCCGGGCGCGCACCGCATCGACTACCACCACGTCCCCCTCGCGGTGCGAAATGGCCAGTGTGAAGGCGTCCTTCGATCCGCCTGACGGGTCAGTGAATGCCCGGTACTGCGTGTCGGGGACCGGTGGCAATTCCTGGCGACCAGGGACCGTGCAGGCGTCTACCGTCTCGCGGGAAACGAACGTTTCCACGTCCGTTCGGAACTCGGCCATGTACTCGGCACGTGCGGATGCCGGGTCACGTGCCATTGCCTCGGCCACCACGCGTTCCGGTAGTTCGGGATTCATCGTGCGCGACGGTGCCTGCGCGACCAGAATGTTGGAGTCTTTGCCGTAGTGGCGGCGGTAGGCATCCCAGAGAACGCCCCGGCGCGCGTAGGGCGAGGAAAGGCAAATCAACGGGCCGCCTAATGTTGCGAGGCCAGGGCGTAGGGCGTTAATGATTTCAGCATCCGGGTTTGCGCTTTCGTCGCTGCGCCAAAATGCGATTTCGTCTGCGATCACACAGCCGTACGTTGCCCCACGCGTGGCGCGGAATGAAGCCGTGGTGATCTCAATAACGGCCCGGTTCGATAGTTCGATTGATTCTTTATCTTCGCGAACGATCATCCGTTCTAGCATCGGGTTAGAGCGCAGCAGACCGGCCACATACCGAAACACGGCCCGCGCCTGCTTGCGATCAGCCGCGAGTACGGCCACCGTCGCCATTTCGCCGGGTGATAGCCGGTCGGCATGGTCACGAAAGGCGGCTTCATATACAGCCAATAGGGCCGCATTCTGGGACTTCCCGCCCCTTCGGCCAATGGTCATCCAGAGTTCGTCGTGTGCGCTGCCTGGGACGCTCTCGCGGCCTGTCAGGGCGTGCCAGTGTTCCGCCTCGGCATCCGTCAGGGGCAGGCCATAAAAGCCCGCGAGAAGCGCCCTCCATGCTTCCCATGACGGGCCGCCGAACTGTGCGCCAAACAGGGCCGGGTCGGTCATCACTTCGCGGATATTCACTTGCGCACCGCCTCGGCAGCCTGGTGCGCCACGTTCAACATGGCGGCATAACGAGACTGGTTCCCGGCGTGCAGTTCGTCCAGCGCCATGCGGCGCAGCGTGGCGACGTGCTTAGCGTCCCGGCTACCTCGGAACTCGGGGCATCGTTTAGGGTGCGCCGTGGCGTGACGCTGAGCGGCAGGGCACCACTCGCCCCGGCCGGGGTTGTATGTACACGTCGGGCATATCGACCACTTCATCCGGCGCGCTCGCGTAGATACGTTGCAAGGTCGGGCACGTCACGGGCTTTACGGTCTAAACCGATTGCCTTGAGTAGACCCGTCAGGGTGTTGATATTGTTGGTATGCCGCGCTTCGTCGATTTCCTCGCCACGGGCAAGCGCGGCCTCCCGCTGCTCAATCTGAACCTCCAACCAAACGACGCGACGGCAAATGCTTTGCCGCTGGTAGCTCAAAGCCTCCACACCACCCAGATCAGCCTGCAGCGCGGTCAGGCGTTCACGGGCGGCCTGCGCCAGCCGGGTGCGGCCGTCCAGCTTGTCGATCCAATCCGCTGCATAACGGCTGGTTGTCTCGGCGTGTTTTGTGTCCATCTTGCCTGTTTTGGTGGGGTATGTTGTTGGGTATACTGATAATTGTACCCGTCAACGCCTGCAGCACAATGGAGCGTGGCGGAGCAGTTGGGAATCGAACTCGGTTTTTCGCTGGTGCGACCCTCCCCCGGTCGGGAAAGACCCTTTCAAACGCGAATGATTCCCAACAACAAATAGCCCCGGTCATTCCGGGGCCGTCCGTCAGTGTCTCCGCGCCGAAAGGTCGTGCTCGATCTGCGCTTTCGTTTCGCGAACCATGATGGTCGCCCAATCAATCGCGGCCTTATGGCCCAGGTTTTCCAGCACCAGCCCGTACGCCGTGCCGTACAGCACCCCGGCAGTTTCCGCAATGCTGCATTCGTCCGCCTCCATCGCCTCGAAAAACTTGTTCAGTGCTTTGGTTGCTGTGGTGTTCATCTCATTACCTCTTTTGGTGGTGGTGTGCGGAATGTCGCATTTGTCGTATGCGCGCACGTAGCGAATAACAAAGCCAGCCCAGACACAGAGAAAGAAAGGGAGAAGGTTTATTAGTACTCGCACGCGCATACGACATTGCCGACATTTTTAGCCGCCGAGGTCTTTCATCAGGGTGGATACCTGTTCGCGGCGCTGGCGTTCCTGTTCGGCCACAGCAGCGAAGCGCGCATGTACGCTCGGGTTCACCATGTACGCAGCCGGACGGCCCCGCTCGTTTAGCTTGTCGCCATCCGGCGAAAGCCAGCCGTAGGACTGAAGCCGCTGCATGGTTTCGTCCAGCTCCCAGGGCTTCCACTTACGGGAGACACGTAGATTCCGGTCCATGTCCCGTTTGACGGTGAACCGCTCCCAGGTCCGCGCCAGGATCAGCCCCGCAACCGTTCGGGCGTTGTCTTCGATGTTGTCGAGTTCCTGGTAGAACCGGACGGCGTGCGGCAGCAGGCAGCCCCACAATAGATCGGAGACGCGCTCTGCATTGGTGGCGCTCGCCTCCTTGCTGGACGGGTGTGTGCCCTCGGTCGCGCAGTCGATAGCGTGGAATGTCAGCAGCAGGCGAGAGAAAAGCCCTTCCCACTTACCGAGGGCCGCCGTCAGGAACGGATTGGGGTGCGATTGGGTGACGGCGTGCAGACGATCCCACAAGGCCTCCTTAACGTCGTGTGCGCCCTCTGACAGCTTCACCACGTCGAACCCCGGCTTAGTCCCCGCGAGGTGTTCGATCACGTCCTTGTAGGCGCGCTTGGCGTCCATGTCCGGGTGGCGATCCTCCCCGCGCTGCGCATCCCGCGCGAACAGGATCATGAAACGCTGGATCATCCCGTCGTGGTTGCTGTTGCCCGCGTAGTCGTGAATAACGGACGGTTGAATGCCGCCCACCACGGACGCGGACCAGTTCTCGATGAAGGTCGAACCTCGGCTAACCCGGTCGATACTGTTCGGGCCGCCGTTGTACGCTTCCAGCCAATCGGCCCGGTCCTTACCGCCGCCGTTCTTGTAGGCGTCCATGCTCGACAGCCAGCCGGTCAGTTCATCGCGAAAGACCAGCACGCCGCGCGGTTCACATTCCGCCATCACGGCCCCCATCTTCTCGACGGTGGTGTCTCCGAAGATCAGGCGCTTGTACACGGGCGCGTCAGGCGGGATCTTGTCCGGCTCTTCCTTCTGCATCCGCTTCAGGGTGCGCTCATACTCTTGGCGCTTCTTGTTGGACTCCTTGCGCCATTCCGCATCTACGCTGTTCGCTGGCCCCATCGCTTTCGACAGTGCGGGAGACTTCTTGGCGGACGGCTGGCCCACGGCTGCAAACCACAGGCGCGCGGATTCGGTCCAGGTGGGATCGTGCCGCTTCGGCTGGATTTGGATTCGGTCATCCGTGCAGGCTGCGGCAACCGTGATCGCGGCCATGCCGACTACGCCGGGATCAACGCCCATCAGTTCGCCCTGGTCCTTCGCAAAGTCGGCAATCGCGTCGGGCAGACAATCCACGGGGAACGGTTCGGGCTGTAGGTTCCCGAACAGGTCCACCGCTTCGGGCCACTGGCTGGCACTTGCGTTCATCTTCTGGACTTGCTGGTCCAGATAGGTCACGCCTCGATTCTCAGACATCGCAGCCCACCTCCCGCGCCGCAGCACGCAGACGGCCAGCGGCTTGCGACAGGCGGTCGAGGTCGGTATCCGCGAGGGATTCACCACGATGGACCGCCTCAGCGGCCACCATCACCAGCAGCGCCTCCTGTGCAAGTGCAGACAGAACATCGCGCGGAACATGACGGCGCTGCGTGCCTCGCATGGGGCGGCGGTGGTCCCGGCTGGGGTCTTCCGGGAACAGGTCCCGCATTTCGAGACCCACGGCGGCCATAACATCAGGCACACCGCAACCCGCGAAACAATGCACTAGGACAGTGCCGTCATCGGTCTCGCGAATGGACAAAGACGGGGACCTATCACCATGCGCCGGGCAACAAGCCATCCATCGGCCAGGCCCGTTCTGTTTAACCTTGTCCAGACGGTCGAGAAGATTGTGGACCGGAGCAGTGCCGGTGCTATAATTAGGACCGAGCCGCCCGCTCATCTCTGCCCCGTTCCCGGTTGCCTCCGGGGCGGGGCTTTCTTTTGCTTCAAGCATCGTGCCCGCCCTCCCGTTCAACTTCCCACGCTTCCAGATCGGCCACGCGCCACCGCGTGCAGCCGGACGTGAGTTTGATTGGCTTCGGGAACTTGCCTTCACGCGCCCAGCGCCAAGGGGTTTTTGGATGGACGTTGTAAAGGTCCGCGATTTGCTTATCGCTTAGGTGGGTCGGCTTTTGGTGGGTCATTGTCTGCACCTCGTGTTTATCAGTAACAACGGGTGCAGGTTCTTAAAAGGCGGGGCGGGTTAGGAATATCGTCGCCGGTATTGCTAACCCAGTTCGGTCAATGCCCAGCGGTAAAAGTCCACGTCTTCGCGGAACTTCGGGTCAGTCTTGTACTTTTGTTTCGCGGCTCTTAGATGGGTTTTTGTGGTTTCAAAGTTATCGAATACCCCAAAATTGCCCGTTTGGTGGTTTTTCCAAAAGTCGGCATTGTCCGCAACATCACGCAGCACGGCCCGTTCGGATTCGCCCTGCTCCGTGCGGTTCATTGTTCGCGCGAGTAGGAGCGCCCGGACCACGTGCATATCGCCCGGCTTGCCTGCATTCGTGCCCGGCTTCGGGGCCGCGAATGCTTCCGGGCCGCGCTCCTGGTATTCGCGCAGCAGGGCGTCGAACGCCTCGGGGTCAGCCCGGTGGGCGGCGCGTAGGTGCCTTTTCACTTCGGTATCGTTCATGCCGTCGCCTGCCCAATGGTTGCCACGGTGGCCGTATTCGGTGGCCCCTCATCCAGGAACCCCGCCCAATCGACCATCAGCCGCGACCGTTGCGGCAGTAGTTCGTCGCGAGCATAGGCCGCGCGGGTGGCGTCGCTGTTCACATGGGCAAGGGCCAGTTCCGAGACTTCATCCGGGTATGCGGTACGGGACCGTGCCCAGTCCTTGAACGATGAACGGAACCCGTGCGGCACCACCACGCGCCCCGTGGTGGGTTCGGTGTATCCCATGCGGCGGCAGACGGCGCTGATACTCATATCCGATAACACGCCACCACGCGGGGCCGCGAACAGATAGCCGCCCTCCATGCGCGGCAGAGACTCCAACAGGGCCACCGCGTGATCGCTTAGGGGCACACGGTGCGGCTTGCCTGCTTTCATCCGTTCGGAGGGGATCGTCCAGACGCGGGCGGCAAGGTCGATTTCATCCCACGTTGCTTTGCGCACTTCGCCAGAACGGGCCGCCGTCAGGATCGCGAACTCTAGCGCCCGCGCCCCTACGCCTTCGCGCGTGTGCAGGTCGGCCATGAACTCCGGCACCCGTTGCCAGGGCAATGCGGGGTGGTGCTTGGTCCGCTTGCGCTTGCCCACATTCGGCATAACCTCCTTGAGGTTGCCGTCCCAGCGGGCCGGGTTCTCGCCTTCCCTATAGCCGGAGACCGTGGCGAAGGTCAGCACGGATTCAATGCGCTGGCGCACGCGCGTGGCTGTCTCGGTCTTGCTGGTCCAGATCGGGTCCAGGACGTCTTTAACGTGCGGCAGTTCGATAGCGTCCACCGGCAGGCTGCCCAGTTTCTCGAACGCGTACCGTTCCAGCGAGCCAATCCAGTCGGCGCGGTGTTTTTCGCTGCGGAAGTCTTGCGCCTTGACGTGGTGGCATTCGCGGGCAACCTGCTCAAAGGTCTTACGCTTCGTCTGTGCGGCCCTGGTGGCGTCTCTCGCGGCCTTTCGCTCGGCAACCGGGTCGATACCCTCCCGAATCTGTTGCTTGGCCCCTCGCGCCGCGTCACGCGCCTGCGCAAGCGTCACTTCCGGGAACGGTCCCAGCCCCATATCGTGCCGGACGGCATACGCCTTCCCGCTGGCCGTGGGGCGCATCTCTCCGGTGGAGTAACGCAGCACCCAGGACGTGGCGCCGGACTTCGTGACCTGCAACAGCAGGCCGGAGACTCCGCCCACGGCGTGCAGCCCCGGTTTAGCGGTCAGTCTCCGCACCTGCGTGGCGGTCAGTTCCTTGGCTTTCTTTGGCATTACGTAACCTCCAACCTACCCAACAAAGGGCGTGTTATCGGATGCTACGCGTCGTTACTTCACGTTACAAGGGGCAAGGGTTAAACTGTGCGCGTTCAGGGGCTTGCGTTACTTGGCGCTACAGGACGCAACCCCACGGCGGCGGGCGCCGCCTCCACCAATTTAGATCGACCAATCAAGCGCCTACGGGCGCTTTTTTGTTTGTATTCGAGGAATACGCATGGCCGTCTACCAGGACACCCTGACCGAGAAAACCCGCGGACGCGGCACCCTGAACATTACTCAGGCGGTCGAGCACATTGTGCGCGCCTCCGGCATCACCACCGGCACCTGTCACGTCTTCCAGCATCACACCAGCGCCTCCCTGCTCGTCACCGAGAACGCCGATCCCGACGTGCGCCATGACCTGGAGACCCTGATCGCACGCATGGCCCCGGACCGCGATCCTGCCTACCGCCACGATATGGAAGGCGACGACGACATGGCCGCCCACGCCCGCGCCATGCTCACGCACAACGACCTGACCGTTCCGGTCGGCCAGGGCCGCCTGATCCTCGGCCAGTGGCAGGGCCTGTTCCTCTGGGAACACCGCTACGCCGCCCACACGCGCAAGCTCACGATCACGGTCCAGGGCGAGTAGAACCCGCCTCAACCCCGCTCGACATGCACCGTAATCCCGGACCTCATCAACGCGTACCCGGATCGGCGAATGCCGCGAGGCCCGGGAAGGCTTGAAACACGAAGCTCAGACCAGAATCAGCAGCGTCGCCAGCCCCAGGAATGACAGAAATCCGACCACGTCGGTGACGGTGGTCAGGATGACCGCTCCGGAAAGTGCGGGGTCCATGCCGAGGCGTTTCAAGGTCAGCGGTATGGTGATCCCGGCCACGTTGGCCACCGTCATGTTGATGATGATCGCCAGCGTGATGATGAGGCTGATCGCCAGGTCCTGGAACCACAAATGGGCCACCAGGCCGACAACCAATGCCCAGATAATCCCGTTGGCCAGGCCGACCCACAGCTCCTTGTTCAAGAGCCACCAACGATTCGTACCGGCGATTTGACCCATGGCCAGGCCACGGATGACCACGGTCAGGGTCTGGCTCCCGGCAATACCCCCCATGCTGGCCACCACGGGCATGAGTACCGCCAGGGCGACGACCTGCGAGAGCACGGCCTCGAACTGGCCAATGACGTAGGCGGCCAGAAAGGCCGTTGCCAGATTAATGCCGAGCCAGATACCGCGACTGCGAATACTGAACCGGATCGGTGCGAACAGCTCGCCTTCTTCCTTGACCCCGGCCATCCCGAGCAGGGTCGCGTCCGCATCCTCGCGCACGATCTCCATGATGTGGCTCATGTTCAGCTGACCTACGAGGACGCCTTCGGCGTCTACCACGGGCGCAAACGGCAGTTCCCGGGCACGCAGGATGGTTGCCGCCCTGCGGATATCCATGGTGTCGAGCAGGCACGTCGGCATGTACATGAAATCGGCAACCGTCCTTTTTTGATGGTTGCGCACGAGGTCGACCAGACGTAGCGAGCCAACGAGGCGGGCATCCTTGTCCGTGACCAGCAATTCCTGCGACTCGCTGTCCAGCGAGTGACTAATGCGTACAAACCGTTGAACGGCCTCGAGTGTTACATCCGGTTTCACATTGGTGGTTTCGGGATCCATGTAACGCCCGACCGCATCGTCATCGTAGCCATGAAGCGTCGTGACATGGTGTCGCACTCCCGCGGCCAGCGTTTCGATCACGGATTCGCGGATCGGATCGTCGATCGTGTCCAGGAGCTCCGCCACCGTTTCCGGTGGAAGATCCTGCGCCAGGGCCGTGACCTCCTCGACCGGCATGTCCGCCATCAAATGCTCGCGGGCATCCACGCCGACTTCGGCCAATACCTCCCCGCGCTGGTCTTGAGGTATGCAGGACCAGATGCGTTCCCGCTCACGGAATGGAAACGATTCCAGCAACAAGGCGATGGCCTGTTCATCCAGGCCTTGCAGGAAATCGCAGACAGCGGCTTGGGAGTCGGATTCGGCGAGCTGCGCCTGCAGGCCAAGCAACAACTCTTCGATCGTGGCGGAACCGTCACTGGCCGGAACCGAAGTCTCCCGTTGCGGATCAGGGGCGTCTTCGGTGGCGGGAGTCATTAGCAGGCCTCTTCAGTCCAGGTGCAGGGGTCCAACCGCAACCCTCTCCTGCGGTCCTGACATATGGTACATGGCCACCGCCCGGCCCGACGGGTGACCGCCAGGGTCGGACCACGGTAACCACCTGACTCCACGTCTTTTTTGACCACAAAAACCGCCCAATGAGACGCTTATTCGTGCAATTTCGGACGCAAAACGGTCGCGTCAGGGCGAGTACATCCAATTCAGCCCCGCTCGACATGCACGGTGATCTCCTCGCGGTCGTGATAGAGCTGGCGCGCCCGCATCCGGTGGGTGATTCGGGCATCCAGCAGGCGTTCCTCGATGTGGTCGAGGCAGTCGTATACGGTTTTCCAGCGCTGTTTCATCGGCAGCTTGAGATTGAAGATGGCCTCGCGGCACCAGCCGGCCTCCAGCCAGTCCGCCATGCGTGCGGCCACCCGCGAGGGCTTGTCCACGATGTCGCAGACCAGCCAGGTGACTGATTTCGGTGGCACCCAGGAGAAGGCGTCCTCGCGGTGGTGCTCCACCTGGGTGGTTGCCATCAACGGGGCATCCATCGGGCCATTATCTACTGCGTGCACGTACATACCGCGTCGCACCAGCTGCCAGGTCCAGCCGCCCGGAGCCGCGCCCAGGTCCACGGCCTGCATCCCCTGCGCCAGGCGCGTGTCCCAGGCCCCCCGCGGGATGAAGGTGTGCCAGGCCTCCTCCAACTTCAGGGTCGACCGGCTGGGCGCCTCGCGCGGCGAGCGCAGATGCAAGATCCCGCCCGGCCATTCGCTGCGTTCACCGGGCCGGCTAAGGCCCAGTTGCACGCAGTCGCCGGAGTGCCAGAACACATGCAGGCGCAGCCCGCCTGCCTGCGCCCGCAGCACCCCGCGTTTGCGCAGGACGGAGGCCAGCGGGCGTTCCACAGCCTTGATCAACCGGCGCAGGCCCTTGCCCTCGTTGGTATCGGGCATCTCGTGCCAGATGGAATCCACCGGGCATCCGGCTGCAAACGCCTGTTCGATGATGGGCGTCAGCCGATCCGCGCGATCCAGGCCCTCGAGTGCGGGCAACGCCGGAAAGACCTGCCGCGCAAAGATCAATTCCTCGAAGGGCAAGGCGCGCGCCAGCCCCTCCACCGTGCAGCCGGCCGGCTCGAAATGGACGTACCCGCTGCCTGGCTGCACCCGCGCAAAGCCACCCAGCCCCGCGCGCGCTGCGCGGTCGGTCAGCTCGGCCGTCAGGTCCGCCTCGAAGCCCGCGCGACAATACAGCAGCAGGCCGGAAAAGCCTGATCCGCTCGTTCCCATCCCAGAACCCCTCTCCCACACACAAAAAAGCCGCCGCACACCCCAATGGTGCACGGCGGCTGCGAGACTACCCGGCCCGCTTGCACAGGCCAAGCCAAACGCTGATCAGCGATCCAGACCAGGATCACCCGCCACGTTCTTCAGCTTCGGCAGGTAGGGCTTGCCGGGGCTGATGGTGTCGCGATCGCGCAGATACCCGGCGACCACATCCCATACCGGATCGGTATCCAGCGGCTCGTGGACATTGGCCCAGCCGGCCACCACGTAGTTCTTGTCCGGGTCCAGCGGCTCACCATTGATGTGCATGTCGCTGATACGGCTACCCATCGATTCGTGCGGATCGATGGTGTATTCGATGCCGGAGGTCCGCACCATGTCCCCGCCGCGGTGATGGTAGGGGTTGGCATTGAAGATCGAGTTGGCCACGTCCTCCAGGGCATTCTTCAGCTGCGCACCGGTCATCTCGTTGCGCTGCGTCTCCGAGTAGGTGGTCGCGGTCTGCGTCATCAACTCCTCGAAGGTGATGGGCGAACCCGGCAGGACGCTAATGCCCCAGCGGAAGCCGGGCGACAGGGCCACCTCGGCATCCATTTCCTTGATCATCGCATCCATGATGACCTCGTCGAAGGTGCCGTTGAAATTGCCGCGGCGGTAGAGAACACCGTCGGTTACGGCCAGTTCTTCATTCAGTTTGTCCTCATAGGGCTCGCGCACTGTGCGGATGTGCTCCTCCATCTCGGCGTCCGGCTCGATCAGGTTGGAGAACACCGGCAGCAGGGTGAACTTGTAGTCGCGGATGCCGCTGTCGGTCACATCCAGATCCATCACACCAAGGAACTTGCCATTGGAGCCGGCATTGGTGACCAGCGTGGTCTCGCCACCGGCATTCTCGATCTCCATCGCGCCCGGCACCGCGTCATGCGTGTGCCCGCCCATGATGATGTCCACATCGCGCAGGCGACGCGCCATCTCCATGTCGGTGACCATGCCGTTGTGCGACAGGATCGCCACGACCTTGGCGCCCTTCTCGCGGCACTCGTCGATCATGCGCTGCATGTTCTCGTCGCGGATGCCGAAGCTCCAGTCCGGGAACATGTAGTCGGGGTTGGCCACGGATGTATAGGGAAACGCCTGGCCGATCACGGCGACCGGCACGCCATTCATCTCGCGGATGGTATAGGGCTCGAACACCGGGTCGCCCCAGTCGCGATCCTCGATGTTCTGCGCCAGGAACTCGATGTTGTTGGGTTTGAAGTCGTTCTCGATGATCTCCATCACCCGCTCGTCGCCGAAGGTGAACTCCCAGTGGCCGACCATGATGTCCACGCCCAGTAGTTTCTGCGCATCGACCATGTCCTGCCCGTTCGTCCACAGCGACGTGGCGGAGCCCTGCCAGGTATCGCCACCATCCAGCAGCAGGGAATTCGGGCGATCCGCGCGCAGCTTCTGGACCAGCGTGGACAGATGGGAGAACCCACCCAGACGACCGTACTTCTCGGCCGCATACTTGAAGTCCATATGGGTGACAGCATGCGCCAGCGGCGTGCCCGGCTGGATATCGAAATATTCCAGCATTTCCTTGCCGGCCAGCACTGGCGGCTTGCCCTGCATATCGCCCACGCCGATGTTCACGTCCGGCTCGCGGAAGTGCACCGGCTTCAGCTGCGCGTGGCAGTCGGTGTAGTGCAGCAGCGACACGTTGCCGAATTTCGGCAGGTCGTACATGTTTGCATCGGCCGGCTTCCAGGACCCCTTCTCGCCTGCCCAGGCATTCATCGAGAAGCCGGCGGCACTGGCCGCGACCATGGCTTCGAGAAACTCTCTGCGCGTAAGACTCATATGGATCTCCTTGGTGGCTTGGTTTTATCCGGGACGCCAATCGCACCCCTTACCAAGCTCACGACGCACGGCCACCGCGAATGTTCCCCGGACCGGACGGGGGAATGGACATAACAACAGCGTATTTTCGCGATGTTTGATGGAGATCGGGAGGAAAACACGCCATTTCCTGAGTGTTGGCGAATTTCCATCTTTTTGCCACGCCCGTCACATTTCGCACCGGTGCAGACACAAAAAAGCCTGCCATCCGGAGATAGCAGGCCAAGACGCGACATACACCGTCGGAAGCAATCGGCCCGCAGCGCACGCTGGGGGATCGTGCATCCCTTGCTAGGCCGAGGATCGGATCCGACGATCTCAGGCTAGCCAGCCTTCCGACGGTCTTTCTTGATCCAGATCAATATATACGGCGATCCGTTTGCCGCGCTTGCGCACCGCGGTTGGCAGGCGGCGACCTCAGGCCCCGTACTTTCCCTGGGCCGCCAGCCCGTTGTCCCGGGCGCGCTCGAACACCGTCTGCTGGGCCTTCTCGAAATTGGCGGCGGGATCCTTGCCCCAAAGCTCCATCGCGGCCTGCTGCATGCCACGGCCATAGGAGAAGGACAGCGGCCACGGTGTCCCACCGATCTGGTTCATGGCGTCCAGGTGATTGGTGGCATCGGCGTCGCTCTGCCCGCCCGAGAGGAACACCACCCCCGGCAGGATCGCCGGCACGGCGGATTCCAGGCAGCGCAGGGTCGCATGGGCGACGTCCTCGACACTGGCCTGCTCGGGGCAGTCCTTGCCCGGCAGCACCATGCTGGCCTTGAGGATGGTGCCCTCGAGCAGCACGTGATGCTCGTACAGCGCCCGGAACACGGCCCGCTGGGTCGCCTCGGTCACGCCGTAACAGGTCTCGATGTCATGGTCGCCATCCATCAGGACCTCCGGCTCCACGATCGGCACGATCCCGTGCTCCTGGCACAGTGCGGCATACCGTGCCAGGGCATGCGCATTCGACTCGATGCAGGTATCCGTGGGCATGGTCTCGCCAATGGTGATGACCGCGCGCCATTTGGCAAACCGGGCCCCCATCCGCGCGTACTCCTCGAGCCGCTCGCGCAGCCCGTCCAGGCCCTCGGTCACCTTCTCCCCGGGGAAGCCGGCCAGATCCTTCGCGCCGGTATCGACCTTGATGCCGGGCAGGATGCCGGCCTCGTTCATCACGTCCACGAACGGCTTGCCGTCACGGGTGGACTGGCGAAGCGTCTCGTCATACAGGATCGCGCCCGAGATGTACTCCTTCAGCTTCGGCGTCGTCAGCAACAGCTCGCGGTACGTGCGGCGGTTCTCCTCGGTATTCTCGACACCGACCGCGCCCAGGCGCTTGGCAATCGTCCCGGTGGATTCATCAATGGCGATGATGCCCTTGCCGGGAGCCACCATCGCTTCGGCCGTCTCTACCAACTGATCGATCTTCATGCCTGCTCCTTGGATTTCTGCGTGGGACTGCCTTCGAAGAGTAGTCACCCTCCGCGGGTTCTTCCAACCCGACAGGGAAAACCCCACCACAGTTTCCGGAACAGCACGAAAGGCCGTGTGCACGGCGCACGAAAACCGCTCAGGCGTAGTCGCCCGCGGCGTGTCCGGAGGCCCAAGCCCACTGGAAGTTGTGGCCACCCAGGTGCCCGGTTACATCCACCACCTCGCCAATGAAGTAAAGGCCCGGGATCGTCCGGCACTCCATCGTCTTGGATGACAGCGCAGCGGTGTCCACCCCGCCCAGGGTGACTTCCGCCGTGCGATAACCCTCGGTCCCTGCAGGCCACACCGTCCATGGCTGACAAGCGGCCACTACCTGCTCGATATCCGCGTTGCTCAAGTGCTCCAGCGCCCGGTTCTCCACCCACAACTCGCACCAGCGCTGCGCAACCCGGCGCGTCAGCTGCTCGCCCAGCACACTCTTGAGCTCCAGCTTCGGACGCTGCTCGCGCAGTTCGCGCAGATGCGCCGCCAGATCGATGCCCGGGAACAGGTCGATCGCCACCGCCTGTCCCTCCTCCCAGTAGGACGACGCCTGCAACACCGCCGGCCCGCTCAATCCCCGATGCGTGAACAGCAGATTTTCGCGAAACCCCATGCCCCCGGCCGTCGTCACCGTATCCAGCGCCACCCCCGACAGCCCCTCCAGCTCCTCCAGGGGGCGCCCGCTCAGGGTGAACGGCACCAGGGCCGGACGGGTTGGCTGCACCGGCAGCCCCAGCGAGCGCGCGAGGTCCAGCCCGAATCCGGTGGCCCCCATGCGCGGGATGGAATAGCCGCCCGTGGCAATCACCAGCGACTCGCAGGCAATGGCCTCCGCACCGGCCTGCAGGCGGTGCGGCGTGCCCGTTTCTACATCCGTCACCGGCGTGTCGGTGCGCACCGCGACACCGGCCGCCGCGCACTCGTCCAGCAGCATCCGCACGATGTCCTTCGACGAATGGTCGCAGAACAGCTGGCCCAGCTTCTTCTCGTGGTAGGGAATGCCGTGCTTGTCCACCAGGGCGACGAAGTCCCACTGGCTGTAGCGGCTGAGCGCGGACTTCACGAAATGCGGGTTCGCGGAGATGAAATTCTCCGGCTCGCAGTACATGTTGGTGAAGTTGCAGCGGCCGCCGCCCGACATCAGGATCTTCTTCCCGACCCGGTTGGCGTGGTCCAGCACCAGCACCCGGCGCCCGCGGGCGCCCGCCGTCAGGGCACACATCAGCCCGGCCGCCCCGCCCCCGATCACGACCACATCGAAATGCTTCGCCGCCTCACTCATGGCGCGCGCTGCGGCTCGAACCGGGAGTCGGGCGTCGTCCCTGGCACAATCAGCGCACCCACTCCTTGCGCACCACCAGGGTCTGCGCGATCAGGTCATGCAAGGCCTGCCGACGCTTGGTAAAGGCCACCATGATGTAGCCGATCATCAGGATCAGCCCGGACAGGATGGTCGCGAAATGCCGCCCGGTCGCACGCAGGAACGAGATCCGCTCGCCCTGGAAGTCCACCACCCGCAGCCCGAACACCATCTTGCCCAGCGTCGCTTGGTACTGGGAGCTGTGCATGCCGGCCCAGTACAACCAAGCCACCACGACATTCACCAGAAACCAGGCCGCCTCCCCCGGCGGCACGGGATCATCCGGCCCGCGCGCAGCCAGGGTCTCCGGGCTGATCAGCGCCTGCGCCACGATCTGCGGCACACCGATAATCACCGCATCCAGCAGATAGGCCCCCACGCGCACCCAGAAGCCACCGTAGGCCGCGCGCGCCTCGGGCGGGCCGTCGTCACTACCGACTCCGGCCGCCAGTGGCGCACCACACTGAATACAAAACCGCGCCTCTGGCGGGTTCTGCTTGCCACACTGTCCACAATCCATGATGTCTCGCTCTCCCTTTATGTTGTGCGCTCTCGCCGGGACGGTCCGCCTACAATAACGGCTCGACGGGAAGGATCCGGGTCATCCCGGACACAAACCGACGCCACAGACCCGCCTTGGGCTCCTGACGGTAGGCATTTCCGGAACCGTCCCGCCATACCAGACCACCGGATGCATCCCGCTCCACCCGGTAGGCCACCTGCGGTCGAATCCCCCGTTGATGCAGCGCGGCCAGCTGCTCCACCAAAACCGGCTCGGACAGGAACACACCGGACTCGCTGTTGGTATGCGCCGAGCGCGGGTCCAGGTTGAACGAGCCGACAAAGGCCTCCTCGCGGTCGAAAACCAGCAGCTTGGAATGCAGGCTGGCCTGCGAGGCGTCGATGCCGCGATCGCGCTCCAGGCGCGCCCAGCGCGGCGGCCCGGTCGGACGCAGCTCGAACAGCTCGACGCGTGCATCCAGCAACGCATGTCGCCGTCGCGCATAGCCGGCATGGGTAAAGGCCACATCGTTGGCCGCCAGCGAGTTCGTCAGCACCTGTACACGCACCCCCGACTCGCTCATCCGCGACAGCTGGGCGGTCCCGTCGCGCCCCGGCACAAAGTACGGCGAGACGATCAGCAGTTCCTTCTCCACCCCCAGCAGCCGCTCACCCAGGGCGTCCGCAACGCGCGAGCCATCGCCTCGTGCACGCGCCTTGGCCTCGTTATCGACCACGAACTCGGCTTGCGTCGTCCACACATATGCCGCCGGGTCGGCAATCGGCTGCGGCACCGGTTGCCCATTCAAGGGTTCCATCTGCATCAGGGGATGGGTGTGATTCTGCGCCAGCCAGGCTCGCAAGGACCCCTGCTGCATTGCCAGGCGCTCCGGCGAACCGTCCTTTCGCGCAACGCGCTCGACTCCGATCGCGCCCGGACTGTTCCAGAATTCCACGAACGACCGGTCGATCTCGCGCACCAGCGGCCCCACCACCACCAGATCCAGATCCGCAAAATTGTAATCGGGGCTCGCCTCGAAGTACTCGTCCCCGACATTGCGCCCGCCCGTAATCGCCAGGCGCCCGTCCACCACCCAGGCCTTGTTGTGCATCCGGTGGTTCAGGTCGCTACCACGAAAAAAGAACTCGGCACTGGCCCGCAGCAGGCCCTCGCGCGTACGGAAGGGATTGAAGATCCGAACCTCAACGTTCGGATGCTGCGCAATCGCGGCCAGCGTCGCGTCCCGCCCACGCGCGTCGACGTCATCCAGGAGCAACGAGACCCGAACGCCACGATCGGCCGCCCCGAGCAATTCGCCCATCAACACCCGTCCGGCAGCATCGTCGCGCCAGATATAGGCCTGCACCTGGATTCGTTCGCGCGCCATGCGCACGCTCATCACCCGCCAGCGGAAGGCTTCGGCCCCCTCGTCCAGCAGCCGGAATCCCGTCTTGCCCTGATCGCGGGCCGGCGCAAATCCTTCCAGCCACTCCGCTAGCGGTCCTTCTGAGGCGGGGGGCTCCAGCGCTTGCCATCCGCGTTCCGGCGCCGGCTGCAACGGCGCACAACCCGCCGCGAGTGCCAGAAACAGCAGCACTGCCAGAAGCCAGGAAAACCGGTACGAATCACGCATGAACAAGCAATCGCCCGACGCGATGCCCCCTTTATCAAATAGCACGCCCGGTGCCAGCCTGACGCCGCGTACGCGGCCTGTCGATACCGCCCGCCCAGGCATAAAAAAAGCGAGCCGGGCGGACCCTGACTCGCTTCTTCACAATCTGGTAGGCGCGATTGGACTCGAACCAACGACCCCCACCATGTCAAGGTGGTGCTCTAACCAGCTGAGCTACGCGCCTGTCGTCTTCGAGCCGCGTATTCTACCGACTCCCCGCCCCCTGTCAAAGCATCCGTTAACGCATTTTGCGTGCCGCGTTAACGGGGTCGGCCCACGGCACCCTGGACGCGCAACGCTGCATTGACCGTCGATCGCGCTCTTGCCGGTCGCCGCGGTTTCCCGGCGCGCGACGCACCAGGGTGTGGACGAGCGGTTCCGACCTCGAGACCCAACCGGCCTCAGCCCCGTTGCACCGCCTTTTCATAGAGTCCCGGAAAGCGTCCTTCGGGATCGCATTCGCGCTTGAGGGCCTCGTAGGCCGGGCGGTCGTAGTTCTGCCAGAAGGTGGCTTCGTCGTAGGTGCTGCGCGAGTACAGGCTTTTCTTGCCGCCGTGCTTCGCGACCAGTGCCTCGACCCGAGCGTTGTAATAACCATCGGGCTCGCTGGAGCGGACCATGTCCCAGAAGCCGAAGTTGATGTACGCGGTATCGGTACGCAGCTGGAACAACGAGAACCCGGCCTCGGGCACGACAAATGGGCAGATCCACACCGGACGGATCCCGATTTCGGCCTCGAAATCGGCCAGAAACGCCGCGGCGCTGGCGATCGGGATGTCGACGTCCTGGATCACCGACTCGCTGCGCGGGCGAACCGCATGGAGCAGACTCAGCGGCCAGCGGCGGCTGGCGCGCATGATCTTCTGGTAGGTCACGCTCGACAGGCGCTTGCGCCCGAGAAGCAGCCGCACCGGCTTGAGGTGGGCGCCGACATTCCTGCTGCACCAGAACCAGTCGGTGTCCCAGCGCCAGAGGTAGTCGTGGATGCTCAGATAATCCTCGCGCCGCTCGCGCAGGCTCCGCCAGTACTGGCGCATCCAGGTGTAGTCGCTGGCCTCGGTGCCCGCCGGCGGCGATTCCACGCAATGCGCGCGGGTCAGCACGTAATCGCCGGGTGCGAAGTACACGCCATCGAGAAATGCACAGGTCGGATGCGCGCATTCCTCGGCGATCGCCGTGAACAGTTCTTCGGGGTCGCGGAAGCGTGTGTGCTCGAGCCGGACATAGGGCTGCACCGGAATCAGCCGCAGTCGGACCCGGGTGGCGTAACCGAGGCTGCCGTAGGAGTTCGGAAAGCCGTAGAACAGTTCCGGGCGATGCTCGCGCGAGCAGGTCAACACGCGACCGTCGGCGACCATGACGTCGAGCTCGTCCACCGTGTCGTGCACCAGGCCGTAGCGGAACGCACCCGACTCGATGCCGATCCCGGTGGTCGCGCCGCCGACCGTGATGCTCTTGAGCTCGGGCACGATGGCCGGTGACAGGCCGTGCGGCAGGGTTGCGTCGACCACGTCGGCATAGGTCGTCATGCCCTCCACCTCGGCAATGCAGGCCTCGGGGTCGATCTCGATCACGTGGTTGAGCGAAGCCACGTCGATCTCCGTCCGGCGGGCCTCCTCGCGCGGCCTGAACAGGTTGCTGGTCGACTTTCTCAGGCGCACCGGTCCGTCCGACCCGGCCAGCGCCGCGGCCATCGCCTCCACACGATTGCGGTGGGCGGCCCAGGCGGCGCTGCTCATCGGACCGGCTCGTAACGCGGCAGATCCCCGTGGCTGAGCACGAGCTGCCAGAGATTCAGCTGGCGCGCCCGGAAGGCGCCGGCACAGCTCAACAGGTAATAGCGCCACATCCGGTAGAAGCGTTCATCCAGGCCTTCGCTTTGTTTCAGATCCGGCCACGCGGCAACGAAATTGTCGTCCCAGACCATCAGGGTGCGGTCATAGTCCGGGCCGAAGTTGTGCCAGTCCTCGAGCACGAACAGCCCCTCCTTGGCCCGAGTGAGCTGCGCCTCGGATGGGATCACGCCACCGGGGAAGATGTATTTGGCGATCCAGCGGTCGGTGCCGCCACGGCTAATGTTGCCGCCGATGGTGTGGACCAGCGCCAGGCCGCCGGGCTTCAGGCGGGCCCGGGCCAGATCGAAGAAGGCGCGAAAGTTCTTCGGCCCGACGTGCTCCATCAGACCGACACTCAGGACACGGTCGTATTCCCGGGATTCATTGGCCGCCTCGCGGTAGTCCTGCTGCCGAACGTCGACCGGCAGGCCCTCGCAAAGCCCTCTCGCGTACTCCACCTGCTGACTGCTGATGTTGTAGCTGTCCACCTCGCATCCGTGCTCCGCGGCCAGAAACCGGGCCAGCTCGCCGAACCCGCCGCCCAGTTCGAGCACGCGCATACCCGGCTCCAGGTGCAGCTTGCGCGCGATCAGGTCCAGCTTTGCGCGCTGGGCTTCGTCCAGGGTCGCGTCAGCCCCGTCGGGGCCGTAATAGGCGCAGGTGTATTGCATGGTCGGCCCGAGCATGGACTCGTAGAGCCGGTTCGAGAGGTCGTAGTGCTGCTCCGCGACCCGCCGCGAGCGCCGGCGACTCTGCTCATTAGCGAGCCAGCTCAGCAGCACCCGGCCGAGCACCGCCGGGCTGCGCACCTCGCGGTCCAAACGTGCCCGAAGCAACCGGAAGAACAGCGCGTCGAGCCGCTCGGTGTCCCACCAGCTTTCCATATAGGCCTCGCCGGCGCCGAGCGACCCCTCCGCCAGAATCCGCCGATACAGCCGCTCGTCGTGGACCTGGACATCCCAGGGCCGCTGCCCCCCGACCTCGACGTCAGCGCTACGTAACAGCTGCGTGACTTGTTGTCTTGCTGACATGTTCGTGCTCCTTGCAGAAATCGGATGGCCGGCTTGCGGCACCGGCCTGAGCGCAGGGCCTGCCACTCGAGAAGCGCAAGACTATGGCCCCATGCAAAACCCAGGCTACTGTGGATAGCACATCACCGCGAGGGTTTGTCCATGCCACGCGCCCTTCGCCACTGCAACGACACTATCATTCAGGATTCCAGTCAGTGCATTCGGGGACGCCCTGTCGACGACCGGCCGGATGACACGAACAACGTTTTCTGCTCGGCCACTCTGTCGGTACGCACAATCTCCAAACCGAGAGATCCATTCATTTGATCAAGTGGTGCAAATACGGTTTCGGCACCAAGCCCCGAACGGGGTTCATCCGATGGGTGTTATCGCTGTCCAGAGGGCGGGCCGAAGTCTTCTGAGCGACGGGATTGGACTGCGTAACCGCGCCGATTTCCCGGATCTAAAACCAACCGCTGCCTCGATATGGTCATGGTCAAAACTTCGCCCGCACCCGGGACATTTCGAGAGGACAAGGTCCGCTCAGCAGGCAAAGTCAAAAGGATGCAATGGCGGCTGCGCCGGATAGCTCCACGCGGCCTTGCCCTGGCTCCACTGCCAGGCGGCCAGGGCCGCGGCACAGGCTGCCACCGAGTGGTCACTGGCGCCCCCAAGATCCTGCGCACCAGCCAGTCCCCTCGCTTCAAGCCACGCGAGCAGTATCTGGCGCGCCGCCGGATCCTTCTTCATGGCCCGTAAGGCGGCGACAGGGGCCGCTCGCAGGGCCATGGCCACGGTTGGATGCACCTCCACCACTCGCGCATCCGGGCGTTCCATACAGAGCATTCGGCTGACGGCCACACCGCGCAGCGTCAGATAGGCCATACGTGGCGCCGACGGGGCCATTACGGTCCCTGCCGGGAGGTCCAGCCCCACAGCCAGACGGCGCAAGGCCTGATCCGACTCGCGGCTGCCGCCGGTGGCGGAATACGACAGTGGTGCGTCCAGCCCCACAATCGCGCCGGCCGGCACCTGGTCCAGAATGGCCTGGTCGTTCGCTCCCGCAAGCAGCTCCGTCAGTTGGAGTCCCCCGCCCTGTTCGCGGAACACAGCGACCGACGTATGCAAGGAACTCCCCGGGCCGGACAGGTCCACCCCGATGATCATCTGCGCCATTCTAAATCCCTCGGTCCCCTACTCCAGAGGACCCACGATCGCATCGATCGCAGCGGGGTGCGATCAAACTCGGCATCGCATGGTCCGATAGAGATCGCTACCGGAATTGTGAGTAGGGCCCCGATGAACGCTCCAAATGTTGAACGCGACCGAACCGTCGATCCCATCGAGGTGGAGCGCTACCGCGCCCTGGCCGAGATGTGGTGGCAACCGGATGGCAGACTCTGGCCCCTGCACGTGCTGAATCGCCTGCGCACCGACTACATCCGGGATCAGCTCTGCCACTCGCTCGGACGGGACCCGGAAGCCGACCACCCCCTGGCCGGCCTGCGCATGCTGGACATCGGCTGCGGCGGCGGCCTGTTGAGCGAGGCGATGGCCCGCCTGGGCGCGGACGTGCTCGGGGTGGATGTCGTCGACCGCAACATCGCCGCAGCGCGGCATCACGCCGAAGAACAAGGCCTGGATGTCCGCTACGAGGTCAACACCGCCGAGGCCCTCGCCGCACGCGGGGAAGCCTTCGACGTGATCCTCAACATGGAGGTGGTCGAACACGTCGCGGACCTGCCCGCGTTCATGGGGAGCGTCAACCGCATGCTCCGCCCCGGCGGCCACACCTTTGTGGCCACCATCAACCGGAGTCCGGTCTCATTCGTGGTGGCGATTGTCGGCGCCGAGTACCTGTTCCGCATCCTGCCCCGGGGCACCCATCAATGGAAGCGCTTTGTGACGCCGCGGGAAACACGGGAGCTGCTCGCCCGGGACGGCCTGGAACCCGCGGCGCAGACAGGGGTCAAGGTAAATCCGCTCAACCGCCGGATGTGGTTGTCACGATCCATGAGCGTTAACTACATGATCCTGGCGCGCAAGCCCCCTGCCTAATCCGGCGTCTTCGCTCGCCGGACACGCCACCACGAGGCAGGAAGCGCGCGACCCATGGGTGGCCAGCACGCTCCATTCCTCCACCACCAGATCCGCGGCGGCGAGCTGCGCGCGGAGATCGGCCTCGTAGGTCACATGCCCAAAATCGATGGTCGTGATCCGCCGTAGCAAGGGCTTCAGCGTCTCCATCCAGCGCACAGTGCGCCGTTGAATCGTCTGCGTGAACACGAACCGGCCACCGGTTGCCAGCAGACCCTTGCAGTGGCGCAGGGCCCGCTCCGGATCGGGCAGCAGCATGAAGCTCGCAGAGAAATACACCACGTCGTAGGGCCCAGCCACGTGGTCATACACGGATTCCTTCCACACCTCGACGCTGTCCACAAGCGGCGATCCCGCCAGACGCCGCCGAGCCCGCCGGACATAGTCGCCATCGATATCGATCCCGGTCAGGCGCAACCGCTTACGCCTCACGTCCCCAGCATTCGCCAGCAACGCCCCGCCCGTGCCGATGCCAACGTCCAGCACCCGGGCCCCCTCGGGCATCCGATCCAGTGCGGCTGCGTACCAGCGCGCCGTCAGCCGGAGAATCAGAAAATCATAGATTGCGCTTCGCATGGAACGTTTCGCCAGGTACAGGGGAGGGTTGTCGCGGCGGGGCCGTGCAAGCGCGCCGACCGCGATGCGCCACCCTACCGCATGACGGGGCACGATGATCGGACCACCCGGAAGCGCCAAATCGACAGGTCCGGAAGCCACTCATGGATCCGGGTCCGGAAAGAGATCCAGTTGATCCCGCGCACGCCCCTGCCCCGCCCGGCCCTGGATACGCGCCGAGAGTCGACGCCGGCTGCCATGACGCCGATGGATGCCAGCATTCTGCTGGCGGAAAGCACCGTTTCCCCGCACCGCCTTGAAGCGTTCACGTGCCCTCCTCGCAGCCTCTTTATGATCCACCAAGGGCGCCGGATAATCGTGTCCGATGCGGCAACTGGATTGGCGCTGCAGGCTTTCCGGCATCTTCCATGGCTGATGAATCCAGTCGCCCGGCACCCTTGCCAGTTCAGGCACCCACTGACGAATAAATTGGCCTTCCGGCTCCTGCTCCAGTGACTGCTTCACGGGGTTGTAGATTCGCAGTGCGTTAAAGCCTGTCGTGCCGGACTGCATCTGCATCTGGCTGTAGTGGATGCCCGGCTCGTAGCCCGTGAACATGCGAGCCAGATGCAGCGCCGGTCGCCGCCAGTGGAGCCAGAGGCGATACGAGGCGAACGCGACGACCATCGCGCGCATGCACGCATCGACCAGCGAATATCCTGTGAGGCCATCCTTCCAGGCACAAAATCGGTGCTCGTCAAAGGCGTCTTCGCGCAGGCCATCACACGCACGGTGCAGGTTGTGGAATTCGATGTCCGGGGCATCTTCCAGCTTCTGCAGGAAGTGGCAGTGCCAGTGCAGCCGTTCTTCGAACTGGCGCAGCGACTTTCACCACGCGGCCTGCCGGCGATCCTGGCCGCTTGGTGCCCGTAACTGAATCTGGCGGTCACGCAAGGCCTGCAGCACGCGACGTAACGAAACCGTGCCATAGGCCAGATGCGGACTCAGGCGGGAACTTGCCGTCCAGGCACGGCCGGGGCTGCTGATACCGCCGGCCTAACGCTGCCCGCGTTCCCGCAGCAAATCGCGCATAACCCCGCGTCCTGCCTCCGAGCCCGGTTCCTGCAGTTCGGTCACGGCATCTGCCACCACACCCTTCGGGCAGCGAGGCAGGCGCTCCACGCCACCCGCCACGGCGGGTCCGGCGGCCAGGGCCCCGGGCGGTACAAACGCGGACTCGCGCATCAATTCCTCCCACTGGGACACCCAGCCATCGCGGTTACGCAGACCTCGGACTACCCCATGCTGGCGATACTCCCGCCATGGGATGCCGCGATGGCGAAGCAGGTGCGCGACCGCGCCATCACGGTCATCGGTCCAGCGATTTCCGGTTTCCTGGTGGCTGTACACCGAGACCACAGGGATCTCTTCGCACAGTTGTTCGAGCACCTCCACCGCATCGCCCTCACGCACGACGAGAGGTCGACCCCGTTCGGACACGGCCTGGTCCAGTTCCAGTAGGCTTGCGCGGACGAAATCCCAGTGACGCCGGCTGGTGTCCGAGAGCTCCCAGTAACCCGGTGCCACGATGTACAGCGGCAGTATGGGCCCCGCTTGTGCGGCGTGCTGGAGCGGGGCGTGATCATCGACGCGCAGATCGCGCTTGAACCATACGAGGTGGACGGGCTCGGGTATTCGGTATGGACTCTGGAACATGGGGCCTGAACCGGCCTGCATCGAAGGCGCCGGCCCAGCCTTTCCCAGTGCAGACTCCCCAGCATGCCGCCAGGTTCGCTCGAGCCCCAGCCCAATGGCTGCACGAAACCCGACATTGAACTTGCTCGTCCGGCACAGGACGAACGCTTTGTCTTGCCCCGAGGAACCATCCGACAGGAGCCACGCCCGATGAGCGGACGTACGTTACTGGTGACCGGCGCCACCGGCGGCGTGGCGGGAGCGCTGTTGCAGGCACTCGATCCCGCATGGGACCGGATCGCCCTGATCTCGCGAGACGCCGAGGGACTGGAAACCCTGTGTGCCCACCTGCCAGAGAGCCTCCAGGCATACACAATCGTCGCGGATGTCAGCACCGCGGAAGGCGCGGATCGGGCTGTGGCCCAGGCCTCCGAACATCTCGGAGAGTCCCCCACGCAACTCGCCCACTGCGCGGGCAGCGCGCTTCTGGCGCCCTTGCACCGCACGACGGAGGCGCAGTACCGCGCCTGCATTGCCGCCAACCAGGACAGCGCCTTCTACACCCTTCGAGCCTGGGTGAAGGCCCGGCTACAAGCCAACGAACCCTCCGGCAGTGCCGTCCTGTTCAGCTCCGTCGTCGCTCAGATCGGGGTCTCCAATCACGAGGCAATCGCCATGGCCAAAGGCGCCATCGCCAGCCTGGTCCCCGCCGCTGCCGCGACCTACGCCGGTCACGGCATCCGCATCAACGGCATCGCCCCGGGTCTGACCCGGACGGGAGCTACCGAACGCCTGTTTGCGTCACCGCTTGCCGAGCAACAGATCACGGCGCAGTATCCGCTGCAACGCTACGGGCAGGCGGAGGATCTCGCACGGGCCGCCGCATGGCTCTTGTCCGACGAAGCCGAATGGGTAACCGGACAGATCCTGTCAGTGGATGGCGGTTTCTCCCGTGTGCGACCTCTGGTGCAAACGGGCGGCTAACGGGGTTTGGCACGCATAGCGATCATTGGCGCCGGTATCTCCGGGCTCACTGCCGCCCGGCGCCTGCATGATGCCGGACATGACTGCCTTGTGCTGGAGAAGAGCCGGGGCCTTGGCGGGCGCATGGCGACCCGGCGCGCTAATCACCTGACTTTCGATCACGGTGCCCAGTTTTTCACGGCCCGCGGCGCACGCTTTGCGCGACAGGTCCAGGCTTGGCAGCAGCAAGGTGTCGTAGCGACCTGGGGAGACGGCCGGCTGGTGGGCTGCCCTGGCATGACAGCCCCGGCCGACGCCCTGGCCACCCCTCTAAACGTGCGGCTCAATTCCCGCGTCGAGACGCTTCTACGGTCAGTCGATGGCTGGCATCTACGAGTTGAGAGGCCGTCGGAGAACGCCGACTTGGACGGACCATTCGACGCAGTATTGCTTGCGCTTCCAGCACCCCAGGCCGCCGAACTGGCGGTTACCGCCGGAATGGGCTTTCCGGAGCTCGACGGGGTTCGCTACGCACCCTGCATTGCGCTGTTGGCAGCTTTCGAAGGCCAGATCACAATGGACCGACCATCGCAGGAACTCTCCGGGCAACCGCTCGCCTGGGTAGCCCGCAACAACACCAAACCCGGCCGCAACGCAAAACCGGAGACGCTCGTGGCCCACGCAGGCCCAGACTGGTCCCGTGAGCACATCCAGAAAGGCCCCGATCAGCTAGCGCAACCGCTGCTGACGGCCCTCCGGCCCCTGCTCGGCTCAGCCCGCCTCCTCCAGCATCAGGTCCATAGATGGCTATACGCACGGGTCGAACAGGCCGCCGACCAGTCCTGTCTCTGGGACGCGGAGCAACGGCTCGGCGCCTGCGGCGACTGGGCCCTGGGGCCGCGGGTAGAAGCTGCATTCGACAGCGGCGAAGCACTGGCCGACACGGTCCTTCAAGCCCTTCCGGCGCCGGACCGGCACGCCCAGTGACCAGCCCCTTCAAGTCCACCGGCCAGGCGCCGGATGGTCACACCGCCTTCTTCCCCACGACGCGGGCAGCCGCCCTGGAACGGCTCTCGGACTTCGCCCCCCTCGCGGGTCGTCACTACGCGGCTCAGCGAAACCGCGACCCCGGTCCAGGTGAACGCGACAACGTATCCCTGCTCTCGCCCTACATCCGCCATCGGGCCATTACCGAACACGAGGTGATCGCAAAGGTGCTCGCCCACCATTCACCCAAGGCGGCCGAGAAATTTGTCCAGGAGGTCTTCTGGCGCACCTACTGGAAAGGGTGGCTGCAGATGCGCCCCCAGGTCTGGCGGTCATTCCTAGACGAGCGCGACATCGAACAGGCGCGCCTCGCCAGGGACAACGGGTTGCGCGAGGCGGTCGCTGCCGCCGAGGCTGGACGCAGCGGGCTGGAGGGGTTCGATCACTGGGCCCGCGAACTGGTCGAAACCGGCTATCTGCACAATCACGCCCGCATGTGGTTCGCCTCCATCTGGATTTTCACGTTGAGGCTTCCATGGACCCTTGGGGCGGACTTCTTCATGCGTCACCTGCTTGATGCCGACCCAGCCTCGAACACCCTAGGCTGGCGTTGGATCGCCGGCATCCAAACGCCGGGCAAGACCTACCAGGCCAGTGCCGACAACATCGCGCGCTTTACCGATAACCGATTCCGCCCCACCGGCCTGGCGCCCCAGGCACCCGCGATCCGCGACGAGGCCCCACCTCCGCCCGGAGCGCTGCCCGCACCGCGAACTCTACCGCGGGACCGGCGCGTGCTGCTCCTGCTTCACGGAGACGACTTCAATGGCCATGAATTGCTCCCGAAAGGAACCAACGTGGCCGCGGTCGCCGTCACTCCGCGTGGTCACCCCGACATGCCCTGGCCGTTTGGTCCCAAGGCCGCCACCTGGGTCGACGCACTGGCCAAGGACGCGGTGCAGCACGCGGGCGAGGCCCTGCAAAAGCCCGCATCCGTGCTCCCGCGGCCACACGCTGATGCCCTCCGCGTGCAGTGCGTCGCCGCCAGCGTGACCACCATTGCCACACCCGAGGCGCCCGTCGGGCCCTTGGCCGACGCCCTCGATACTCTTGCGCACGAGTTGGCGGAAGACGGAATCGAGATCATCCCCCTGCGCCGGACGTGGGACGATCTCGCTTGGCCCCATGCAACCCACGGGTTCTTCCGCTTCAAGCGCAAGATCCCCGCACTGCTCGCCCGCAACGGCTTGTAGCGCCAGGCAGTCCGATCAGGTCGGGCGCGGATGATTCAGCAGGTAGCGCTCTTGATCGATGCTTTCGATCGCGCCGGGGCGGGCCAATCGCACCTCTCGAATGGCGTCTTCCGACGCCAATCCGCGTTCGATGAGGGTCAGGGCGGCAATGGTCCCGGCTCGGCCCTGCCCCCCTCCGCAGTGGAAAACCACGCGCTCCCCGGCCTGTAACCACTGGTGGACCCGTGGTCCGATGTCCTTCCAGCCCTCTTCCCAGGGTCGGTCGGGGGCCGCCATGTCACCGATCGGCAAATGCAGCCAGCGCATGCCCGCAGCCTGCACGGCCTTCCCCAGATCGCGTACGCCAAGGCTTTCCAGCTCACCCTCCTGGTTCAAGGTCACGACCGCAGTTGCGCCCCAGCCAGACAGGGCCACCAGATCCGCCTGTACATCCCGCGCCTCGCAGACCTCGCGATCCCGACGCTTGCCAGGGCAACGGGTCATACCGATCGCGCCACCCTCCAGCAGGTGGATCGTGCCGATTTCAAGCGTGTCTGCCGAATGGGTGGTCGTCAGTGTCACGGTGCTTTCCTGCGGAAACATGGTGGTAATGAATCAAAGGTAGGGACCAATCAGGTGCGTGATCCACCCCGCCAGGCGGCGCCGCAGCGGCCGGTTCTCCCAGTCCTCGATGGTCAGGCGCTCGGCATCGGCCTTGTCCACCTCGATCTGTTCGCGGATCTCGCGGGCGAAGCCTTCGTCCCAGATGTTCAGGTTGGCCTCGTCGTTCAGGCGAAACGACCGGTTGTGCAGATTCGCGGAGCCGATACTGGCCCAGCGGTCGTCGATCGCCATCAGCTTGGAGTGGTACATGCGCGGATGATACTCGTACAGTTCCACCCCGGATTCGAGCATCGGCCGCCAGCGATTGACCGATGCATGACGGAAGAAACCGAAGTTCATGCTGTCGCCCGGGACCAGCACGCGAATACGGACGCCCCGGTCGGCCGCCTCCTCCAGTACCTCCAGGAACCGCGGATCGGGATAGAAATAGGCCGTGCCGATCGTGATGTGCTCTTCCGCCGCGGCGATGGCATGCAGAAACATCAGGCGTACCCGGTGACGCCCCTCGCGCGGGGCACTGTTAACCATCTGGGCGTCGCGATCCCCCATTTCGGACAGCTCGGGGAAATACGCCTCGCCGGTGGGCATCCGCCCCGTGGCGTCCAGCCAGGTCTCCAGGAACACCGCCTGCAGATTGCCGACCACCGGGCCCTGGATGCGGAAGTGATTGTCGCGATAGCCATCGCGGTCGTCACCGTCAACCCAGGGATCGGCCACATTGGCTCCCCCAATGAAACCGGTATGACCGTCCACCACCAATAGCTTGCGGTGCGTGCGGTGATTGAAGCGCGATAACTGGTACCAGGACGGCTCGCGCCAGCGCACCAGCTCCACCCCGGCCTCTTCCATGCGCTCGAACATCTCCGGGTCAGCATCGCGCGAACCAAGGAAATCCAGCATGGCATGCACCCGAACCCCGCGTTCCGCCGCACGCGCCAGGACCTCGGAGAAGATCGCCGCCTGCTCGCCCCAGTACTCGTATACCTCGAAGGTGACCGAATGCTCGGCGTTTTCGATCGCCTCGATCTTGGCCGCGTAGATGGCCTCGCCGTCCTGTAACAGGTCAATGCGGTTGCCGCTCACGATCGGCTGCTGCAGGAGCAGGCCCATGTCCCGCCGGAACTGCTCCGACGAAGTCCCGTACTCCAGCGCCAGCGGCTCTTTCAGCCGGTCCGGTTTCGGCAACGCGTTGAACAGCACCACATTCCCCAGCGCAAAGATCAGGGAAATCAACACCATCGGGAGCAGGACGTAGCGCATGGGGTCTCCAGGCACGCAGCGAATACATGAGGATCTTCGCTCAGTGTACACAGACGATTACAACAAACTGGGGAGCGGTTCGTCAGAGGCCTGGAATCCCGGCACCACGTTCAAGCGTAATGGGTTGGCGATCCCTGCGGTCATTGTGGGGCGATCTCCAAATACTGTATATATCGACAGTATATGGAGATCGAAGCCCATACCCCCACCCGCAAGCATCCTGTCGCCCCCCCGGCCTATGCCGAACTGACGACGCTCAGCAACTTCTCGTTCCTGCGCGGGGCTTCGCACCCGGAGGAACTGGTCGAAAGGGCGCAGGAACTGGGCTATCGCGCGCTGGCGCTGACCGATATCGCCTCGCTGGCGGGTGCAGTACGAGCACACTCGGCAGCAAAGGAATGTGGGTTACACCTGATCCTGGGGGCGACCTTCCGGCTGGCCGATGGCCCCACCCTGACGCTTCTGGTGCGCAATCCCACGGGATACGCCGCCCTGTGTCGATTGGTCACTCGGGCCCGCGGCGCGGCGAACAAGGGACACTACCACCTGACGCGCGCCGACCTGGATGCCCTGCCCGCCGAGAGCCGCGCCGGCTGGCACAGCCTGCTGCGGGTCGAGGCCGACAGCCCAGGGGCGTCGCTCGCCGAAGCGGCCCACTGGCTGTCCGGATGGGCCGCCCTAGGTCAGGGCCACCTGGCCGTGAGCCAGTTGCGTACCCCCGAAGATGCCACCCTGACGGCCCGCGCCCGGGCGCTGGGAACCGCCACTGGACTCCCGCTCGTCGCCTGCGGCGACGTGCACATGCACCGGCGCGGCCGGCGCGCCCTGCAGGACGTGCTTACTGCCCTGCGCCTGCGTTCGACGGTCGCGGAGGCGGCGCATGAACGCTTCCCCAATGGGGAACGCTGCCTGCGCCCGCGGGCCGAGCTGGCCACGCTGTATCCCGCCGCCTGGCTTGAGGCCAGTGTGACCATCGCGCGGGACTGCGACTTCTCGCTGGACGCGGTCACCTACCGCTACCCCACCGACCCGTTGCCGAAGACCATGACCCCGTCCGCCTACCTGCGCGAGGAGACCCTCAAGGGCGCGCTCAAGCGCTGGCCCGACGGCATCCCGCCGAACGTGCAGGAACAGATCGAACGCGAACTGGGCATCATCCGCGAGCTGGGCTACGAGCCGTACTTCCTGACCGTCTACGACATCGTGTGCTTTGCCCGTGGCCGCGGGATCCTGTGCCAGGGGCGCGGCTCGGCCGCCAATTCGGCCGTGTGTTATGCCCTCGGCATCACCGCAGTCGATCCCTCGCGCTCCAGCATGCTGTTCGAGCGCTTCATCTCCGCCGAGCGCGGCGAGCCGCCGGATATCGATGTCGACTTCGAACACGAGCGCCGCGAAGAGGTCATCCAGTACATCTACCAGCGCTACGGCCGCGAGCGCGCTGCACTGGCCTGCACGGTGATCCGCTATCGCCGTCGCAGCGCCCTGCGCGACGTCGGCCGGGCGCTGGGCATCTCGCGCGCACGGCTGGACGCACTGACCGCCAACCTCGCCTGGTGGGATGACGGCATCCCCGCCGAGCGCCTGCGCGAGGTCGGACTGGACCCGGATGGCGCCCTGGCCCGGCAGTGGCAGACCCTGACCGCCGAGCTGCTCGGCTTCCCGCGCCACCTGTCGCAGCACACCGGCGGCTTCGTGATCGCCGAAGGCCGGCTGGACGAACTGGTGCCCATCGAGAACGCGGCCATGCCGGAACGTTCGGTGATCCAGTGGGACAAGGACGACCTCGACGCCGTGGGGCTGTTGAAGATCGACGTGCTGGCGCTGGGGATGCTCTCCTGCGTACGCCGCGCACTGGAACTCATGGCGCGCCACCGGGGCCGCGACTGGGGCCTGGCCGACATCCCCGCCGAGGACCCAGGGGTCTACCGCATGCTGCAGAAGGCCGACACCCTGGGCGTGTTCCAGATCGAGTCGCGCGCCCAGATGAGCATGCTGCCGCGGCTGAAACCGGCAAATTTCTACGACCTGGTCATCGAGATCGCCATCGTGCGCCCCGGCCCGATCCAGGGCGAGATGGTGCACCCGTATCTCAAGCGCCGGGCCCACCCGGAACGGGTGCGCTACCCAAATAGCGAGGTGAAACGCGTTCTCGGGCGCACCCTGGGCGTGCCGATCTTCCAGGAGCAAGTCATCGAGCTGGCGATGGTCGCGGCCGGCTTCTCTGCCGGCGAGGCGGACGGGCTGCGCCGCGCGATCGGCGCCTGGCGCCGCACCGGCCAGCTCGCGCGCTACCGCGAACGCCTGATGGACGGCATGCGCGAACGCGGCTATCCGGAGAAATTCGCCGAGCAGCTGTACAAGCAGATCCTCGGTTTTGGCGAATACGGCTTCCCCGAGTCGCACTCGGCCAGCTTTGCGCTGATCACCTATGTCTCGTCCTGGCTCAAGTGCCACGAGCCCGCGATCTTCGCCTGCGCCCTGCTGAACAGCCAGCCGATGGGCTTCTACGCCCCGGCGCAGATCGTCGCCGACGCCCGCCGCCACGGCGTGGAGGTCCGCCCGGTGGACGTGCGTTGTAGCGACTGGGAGTGCTCGGTGGAACCGCTGGCCGGGAGCGACGCGCTGGCCCTGCGCCTGGGCCTCAACCGCGTCGGCGGGCTGGCGCGCGACGTCGCCGAGCGCGTGGTCACCGCCCGCGTTGAACGGGCCTTCGCGGACGTGCCGGACCTGGTGGCCCGCGCCGCCCTCACCCGCGCCCAGGCCAATCGCCTGGCCCGCGCCGACGCGCTGAAGGGCCTGGCCGGCAATCGCCACCAGGCGCGCTGGGCGACCGAGGCGGTGGAGGAACCCCTGCCACTGTTCGCCGAAGGACCGGGCGAGACCGTACGCGAGGCCGACGTGACCCCGTTGCTGCCCCGCCCGGATGCCGTGGACGACCTGGTGCAGGACTACGCCACTACCGGGCTGAGCCTGGGCCCGCACCCGCTGGCACTGATGCGCCCGTCCCTGGAACAGCACCGCCTGGCCACCGCCTCCAGGCTACTCGAACAACCCGGCCACAGTGGCGCCCGCTACGCCGGACTGGTGATCACCCGCCAGCGCCCCGGCTCGGCCAACGGCACGGTATTCCTGACCCTGGAAGACGAGACCGGTACGCTCAACCTGATCGTCTGGCCGGATCGGGTGGAGCGCTTTCGCGCCGAGGTCCTGCACAGCCGCCTGCTGGAAGCCCACGGCGAGTGGCAGTACAGCGAGGGCGTCGGCCACCTGATCGTGCAGCGCCTGATCGACCGCAGCACCTGGCTCGGCGAACTCGCCACCCACTCCCGCGACTTCGGCTGAACCGCAAAGCGGCCAGTTCAGGTACGTCCGGCGAGGTGGCCAACGCGCTGGCTGACCTTCTCCCAGGCTCCTTCCAGAGCGGCCAGCGGATCGCGGCGCCGCAGGGCGCGACGAGAATGGATCCACTGCCCCGTGGGACCAGCCGGCTCGGTGTCGTGTGCGGCTTCAATAATCCGCGAGACCACGGCGAACTGGTTGTACTCCTCCAGTACCCGGCGCCGGGCCTCGAGGATGTGTGGCAGGCGCTGTTCATACTCGTTGTCGCGGATGGCGCGGCGAATGCGTTGTGCCGTCCCCTCCACGTCTTCGATATCAATCGCGATGAAGCTTTCCGGCGGAAAATAGTCCGCCGCATTGGGCGCACCGTAGTAAAACGGGAGCGTCGCGCCGAGAAAGGCGTCCGCCAGCTTCTCGGTCCAGTGGTGCGCACCCACGTAATTCTCCACCGCCAGATGGTACCGGTACGCGTCCAGGCACTCGGCCTTGTCATCCAGCGGCTGCACCCCCTTGCCAAAGATCTCCAGTTCCGGCAACTCGGACTTCAGCGCCCAGGTGAAGTCATAGCGCCGCCGGTGCAAGGTGTGGCGCTGGCGTTTCGCCGAACACATGGTGGCGATCTCGCGGGTCTTCTCCAGCGGCGGCTTCGCGTGCATATCGTTGTACGCCCGCTCGCCCTGACTGCCGAAACCGTAGTACCAGAGCATCCCCTGCTGGGAATGGATGCGCCGCCGGTGCTTGAGAGCCCATTCCGGGTGCGAGGTCAGCACGCGCCCGAACTGCCGGGTAAAACGCCGGCCGTAGGACTTGATGGACGGCGGCTCCATGGTTACCAGGAGCGTGCGCTCGGCCCCACAGGTCAGCTGTTCGCTGTAGTGCCGGTTGCGCCCGGTGTTGGAAGGAAATTCGTCGTAGACCACCAGCCAGTCGTAGTCCGTTACCGCGGGGTCGAAAACGAACTCGCAGCGCCCCCAGCGCCCCTCGCCGTCCGGCAACTGATGGCGCCAGATACCCTCGCGCATGGTCGAGAGAAACTTGACCCGAATCGGACGCGAGGTGGGCTCGGTCACGGCCGATCTCCGCCGCGTTCCAAGAACTCGGCATAGGCCCCGGAGAGCCCCTCTTCAAGTTCGATTCGGGCCTTCCATCCCAGCGCCGCGAGTCGCGAGACATCCAGCAGCTTGCGCGGCGTCCCGTCCGGGCGCGAGGTGTCAAAACGCAGTTCGCCGGCAAAGCCGACCACCCGCGCCACCAACCGCGCCAGGTCGGCGATCGCAAGATCCTCGCCGGTGCCGACGTTGATATGGCTCAGCATCGGTTCCGTGTGTTCTGCGTAGGTCACGTGATCGAGGTTCATCACGTGCACACAGGCCGCCGCCATGTCATCCACGTGGAGGAACTCCCGGCGCGGGGTGCCACTCCCCCAGACGGTCACATGCCCGGCTCCGGCCCGCTTCGCCTCGTGAAAGCGCCGGATCAGCCCGGGAATCACGTGGCTGTTCTCCGGGTGATAGTTGTCACCCGGGCCGTAGAGGTTGGTCGGCATCACCGAGCGGTAATCCGTTCCGTACTGCCGGTTGTAGCTCTCGCACAGCTTGATGCCGGCGATCTTGGCAATCGCGTAGGGCTCGTTGGTCGGCTCCAGCGGCCCGGTCAGCAGGGCCTCCTCGGGGATCGGCTGCGGCGCCTCGCGCGGATAGATGCAGCTGGACCCGAGAAAGAGCAGCCGCCGCACGCCCGCGATGTGCGCGCCATGGATCACGTTCGTCTGGATCGCGAGGTTGTCGCGGATGAACTCGGCCGGATAGGTGTTGTTGGCATGGATGCCCCCGACCTTCGCCGCCGCGAGGTAGACCTGATCCGGGCGCTCCACGCGCATGAAGGCCTCGACTGCCGCCTGATCGGTCAGGTCCAGCTCCGCATGGCTGCGGGTCAGCAGTTCCACACCCGGCCAGTCCTCGAGCTGGCGACAGATCGCGCTGCCCACCATCCCGCGGTGTCCGGCGACGAAGACGCGTTGCGAATTACTCATGGCGGCTCAGGGTCCGGTAGCCGTGGTCGCGCACCAGCTCGTCCCGCTCGGCGCTCCTGAGGTCCTCGCGCACCATCTCGGCCACCAGTTCGCCAAAGCGAATGCGCGGTTCCCAGCCCAGCTCACGCTTGGCCTTGCTGGCATCCCCCAACAAGGTCTCAACCTCGGTGGGACGAAAATAGCGCGGGTCCACCGACACGATGCAGCGGCCCTTTTCGTCGAATCCCTGTTCGTCCACGCCCTCGCCGCGCCATTCGATACTCATGCCCAGCTCGCGCGCCGCGGCGTCCACGAAGTCGCGCACGCTGTGCTGTTCGCCGGTGGCGATCACGTAGTCGTCCGGGGTTTCCTGCTGCAGCATCAGCCACTGCATCTCGACGTAGTCACGGGCATGCCCCCAGTCCCGTTTGGCATCCAGGTTCCCCAGATAGAGCCGTTCCTGCAGCCCCAGCTTGATGCGGGCCAGGGCGCGCGTAATCTTGCGGGTGACGAAGGTCTCGCCGCGCACCGGCGATTCGTGGTTGAACAGGATGCCGTTGCAGGCATACATCCCGTAGGCCTCGCGGTAATTCACCACGATCCAGTAGGCATACAGCTTGGCCACCGCATACGGGCTGCGTGGATAGAACGGGGTGGTCTCGTCCTGCGGGGTGGCCTGAACCTTCCCGTAGAGCTCCGAGGTGCTGGCCTGATAGAAGCGCGTGGTCTGCTCCATACCGAGGATGCGGATCGCCTCCAGCACGCGGAGCGTGCCCAGGGCATCGGAGTTGGCGGTGTACTCCGGCTCCTCAAACGAGACCGCGACATGCGACTGCGCGGCGAGATTGTAGATCTCGTCCGGCTGCACCTGCTGAATGATGCGGATCAGGCAGGTCGAATCAGTCAGATCCCCGTGATGCAGGATGAACCGGCGATCACTCTCGTGCGGATCCTGATACAGGTGGTCGATACGATCGGTATTAAACAGAGAGGAGCGGCGCTTGATGCCGTGCACCTCGTAGCCCTTGTCCAGCAAAAACTCGGCCAGGTAGGCCCCGTCCTGCCCGGTAATCCCGGTGATCAATGCCACTTTGGCCATGCCAACTCCTGCTCGCAGGCCACGCCCCGTCCGCGCGCCGCCCAAAAGGGCGGATCATAGCATTCCCGGAACCACCCGATGCCCGGTCACGCGCGGCCGTAGACGTCCTCCAGGCGGACAATGTCATCCTCGCCGAGGTAGCTGCCGGATTGCACCTCGATCAGTTCCAGCGGGAGCGCGCCGGGGTTCTCCAGGCAGTGAACCTGGCCAATCGGGATGAAAGTCGATTCGTTCTCGGTGACCAGGTAGTTCTGCTCGCCATTGGTCACCCGCGCGGTGCCGCTGACTACTACCCAATGTTCGGCCCGATGATGGTGCATCTGCAGGGAAAGACGCGCACCGGGGTTCACGGTGATGCGCTTGACCTGATAGCGCGCCCCGGTATCGATGGATTCGTAGCACCCCCAGGGACGATAAACCGCTGTGTGATCGACGTGCTCGCTGCGGTTGTCGGCTTTCAGGCGCTCAACGATGAGTTTGACGTCCTGGACGCGGTCGCGGTCGGCAACCAGTACGGCGTCACGGGTGGCGACCACGGCCAGGTTGCGCAGGCCAATGCCGGCGACCAGCAGGCCGTCGGCATCCACCACGCAGCCTTCGCTATCTTCCAGCAGGCAGTCCCCGCGCAGGGTGTTGCCCTGCTCATCCACCCCACGCACGCCCGCCAGAGCGGACCACGAGCCGATGTCGCTCCAACCGGCGGCCAGCGGTGTGACGGCGGCGTGCTCGGTGCGCTCCATCACCGCGTAATCCACCGAGATGTTCGGGGCCGCGGCGAAGGCCTCCGGGTCCACCCGCAGGAAGTCGAGGTCCTCGCGGGCGCCCTCCAGCGCAGCGCGACAAGCCTCGACGATGCCCGGTTCGAAACGCTGCAACTCCTGCATGTACAGCGAGGCGCGGAACACGAACATGCCGCTGTTCCAGAGGTAATCGCCACTGTCGACGTACTCGCGCGCGGTGGCGGCATCCGGCTTCTCGACGAAACGCGCCACTCGCGCCCCGGCCTCCCCCAGGGACTCACCCTGCTGGATGTAGCCATAACCGGTCTCCGCAGCGGTAGGCACGATCCCGAAGGTCACCAGGTGGCCCGCCTCCGCCAGCGTCATGGCTCGCGCCACGGCGGCCTGGAAGGCCTCGGGATCACCGATGTGGTGGTCCGCCGCCAAGATCAGCAACAACGGGTCGCGCCCTTCCGCCTGCGCCTGCAATGCGGCCAGGGCGATCGCCGGGGCGGTATTGCGCCCCTCCGGCTCCAGCACGATGCGGGCATGCTCCACACCTGCCGCCCGCAACTGTTCGGCCGCCAGGAAGCGATGCTCGACGTTGGCCAGCACCAGGGGCGCCGACGCGCCCAGACCGTCGAGCCGCTCGACCGTCTGCTGCAGCAACGTCTGCTCCCCGGTCAGGGGCAGGAACTGCTTGGGGTAGTGACTGCGCGATACCGGCCACAGCCGAGTCCCCGATCCGCCGGCCAGTATCACCGGCTGCAGTTCCGTCCGGCTTTGCGTAGGTTCCATCGGCCTTACCCCCGTATCAGGCGTGAAATCTCGTCCACGCGGCGTTCCAGCAGGGCCGGATCGGCGCGGGTCTCCACATTCAACCGCAACAGCGGCTCGGTATTGGAACTGCGCAGGTTGAAGCGCCAGTCCGCGAATTCCAGGCTGACGCCGTCCGTATGATCCAGCCCCACGGCTTCCGACGCGTAGGCCTGCATCACCCGATCGGTGGCGGCGGCGGCGTCCTCGACCTCGAAATTCAGCTCGCCGCTGCAGGGGAAGCGCGCCATGCGCTCGGCCACCATCTCGCCCAATGCCTGGCCGCGTCGGCCCATGAGCTCGGCCACCCGCAACCAGGGCAACATCCCGGTATCGCAGTAGTAGAAGTCCCGGAAGTAGTGGTGAGCACTCATCTCGCCCCCGTAGATTCCATCCTCGTGGCGCAGCCGCTCCTTCATGAAGGCGTGTCCGGTCTTGGACTGGATGGGTTCGCCCCCCGCGGCACACACCATCTCAATGGTGTTCCAGGTCAGGCGCGGATCATGGACGATGCACTCCCCGGCGTGCCCCTCCAGGCAGGCCTCGGCCAGCAGGCCCACGATGTAATACCCCTCGATGAAGTTGCCCTGGGCGTCGAACAGGAAGCAGCGATCAAAGTCGCCGTCCCAGGCCACGCCCAGATCGGCGCCGTGCTTGCGCACCGCCTCCGCGGTGGCCGCGCGGTTTTCCGGCAGCAATGGATTGGGAATGCCATTGGGGAAACGCCCATCCGGTTCGAAGTTGACGCGGATCAGCTCGAACGGGAGATGCGGCTCCAGGGCCTCCAGCACCGGCCCCGCCCCCCCGTTTCCGGGGTTCACGACCACCTTGAGTTTCGGCAAGGTTTCGCGGTCGACCGAAGCCAGCAACCGGGAGATGTAGTCCGCCCGATGATCCAGGTGCCGGACCTGCCCGTGGGGCATGGGCCGGAAGTCACCGCGCTCGGCGCGAGCGCGAATCGCCTGCAGCCCGGAATCCCCGCTGATCGGGCGCGCATCGCTGCGTACCAGTTTCAGCCCGTTATAGTCCAGCGGATTGTGGCTGGCCGTCACCATGATCCCGCCACCGGCCCCATAGTGCGCGGTGGCGAAATACACCTCCTCTGTGCCACACATGCCTATATCGGCAACATCACTCCCGCCCGCCGTAAGCCCTTCGGTGAGCGCCCGCGCCAGTTCCGGGCTGGAAAGGCGGATATCGTGCCCGACGACTGTGCGTCCCGGCCGGATCTCCTCGGCGAAGGCGCGCCCGATCGCCCGCACCACATCCGGATTGAGCTGGTCCGGCACCCGGCCACGTATGTCGTAGGCCTTGAAACAGTCGATCTTCATGCACGCCCCTTACCGGCATCATTCGCTTCCCGCACCGGACAGAAATCCGTTGCGTACACCTTCATGATACATAGCCAAAGGGCTCCGCGAGGCCATGCCAGCATCACTGGCGTGAGTGCCGTTACTTGACGCTCTACACGCATACCCCCGAGCATGGTGGGTTTATACAACGAGGAAAAGCCGATGAGTGAGCCGCAAGTGAAGACCGAGGAGAAGAAACAGCATTTCGACGATATCTACGTCGCCGAGACCCCGGTGCCGTTCAAGGAGCGCATCATCGACGCGCTCGACTACATCTCCGACGACTTCAACCGGCAAACCTTCGACCGGCTGATCCTTCCCTGGGCCGAGCAGCAGGCCGCCACCGGCAAGACCCTGAACTACGTAGATCTGTGCTGCTGTTTTGGCAACACCACCATGGCCGCCATCCACAATATGGATGTTGAGGCGATCCGCGCCAACTGGGCCGACGAGCAGGCCTGCAAGACCGTCGCCGCCCCGCGCCGTCTGCCGATGAAGACCACCGGCATCGATATCTCGGGCAACGCGCTGGCCTATGGCAAGAGCGCCGGGCTGTTCGACGAAACCTTCGAGGCCGACCTGAACCAGCCCGCACCGGAGACCCAGGCCGCGATCGAAAAGGCCATGGCCGACGCGGACATCGTGATCTCCACCGCATCGCTGGTCTATCTGGACCCGCCGGCAATCGAGAAGCTGATCCGCTCCTTCGCCGAGACCCCGCGCGAGGGCTACATGCTGGTCAACTTCCTGAACCCCTTCGCCCTGGAAAAGGCCGACGCGACCAAGCGCCTGCTGCTGGAACACCTGGAATTCGTCGGCAGCACCGCCAGCCGCCATCGCCGCCTGTCGCCGCTGGAGCAGGAGAACTATCCGGGCGAAGACTGGGCCCTGCTGGAGATCTGGGTGCTGCGCCGCCGCGCGTAGTCCGGACGCTGCCAATCTCGGGGCATGGCATCCCCGACAGGACGGGCCGGCCCTTTTGGGGTCGGCCCGTTTTCGTTAGGGCCGCCGCCGCACTACCGGAACCACGGCCTCAGAGCAAGACGACGCGGTTGCGCCCCGCCTCCTTGGCCTGATACATCGCCTCGTCCACGCGGCGGGCGAAGGTCTTGGGGGTATCGCCCTGGCGCATCTCGGTCACCCCGAAACTGGCCGTAACCGACACCGGGCACGCCGTTTCCATGGCCGCGACGGCCTTGCGCAGCTTTTCGGCCATGGCCTCGGCGCCCGCGCCAGGGGTCTCTGGCACGACGACCATGAACTCCTCCCCGCCCCAGCGCCCCAGGGCATCCGCCTCGCGCAGCGCGCCCTGCACCGTATCGGCCAGCCGCTTGAGGACGTCATCTCCGGTCTCGTGGCCGTAGTCGTCGTTGAAGTCCTTGAAATGGTCGATATCGAACATGATCAGGGAAAGGGGCCGTCCGTAGCGGCGGCTGCGCTCCATCTCCGCCTCCAGCGTGTTGCCCAGGCTCAGGCGGTTGGCCAGCCCCGTCAGCCAGTCGGTATGCGCCAGACGCCGGATCTCGTCCTCCATGCGCACTCGATCGGTCACATCCTTGCTGATCGACACGTAGTGCGTCACCCGGCCATGGGCATCGGTCACCGGACTGATGCTCTGCTCCATGTTCATCAGGGTGCCGTCGCGGCGGCGGTTCACGAACTCGCCACGAAAGGCTTCGCCGCGCGCGAGCGTATCCCACATCTCGCGATAGAACCCGGGCTCCTGCTGACCGGACTGAAGGAACCGCGGATTCTTGCCTACCGCTTCATTCCGGCTGTATCCGGTCTGCTCCTCGAAGGCCGCGTTCACATAGGTGATCGTGCCTTCGGGATCGGTGATCAGCACGGGGTCCACCGACACCTCAAGCGCCGTCGACAATAGCCGCAGCTCGTCATCCCGCCGCCGCTCCTCGGTAATGTCCTTTTGCACCGAGACAAAGTGGGTGATGTCACGGTCGTTATCGCTGGCATATATGGGCGAGATGTGCCAGCGAACCTCGTACGAGGAGCCATCCTTGCGGTAGTTGACCGTTTCGCCCTCGAAATACTCGCCACTGACGAGGGCCCCGCGCAACCTGTCCAGAACGGCGCGCGAGGTTGCCGGACCCTGCAGGATACGCGGGGTTTTCCCCAGGGCTTCTTCCCGCGAATACCCGGTCATGCGCTCGAAACCGGCATTGACGTAAACGATCCGCGGACCGCCGTCCAGATCGGCGTCGGTAATGACGACCGAGTTGTACGATTGCTCGATAGCGGCATCCAGCAGTCGGAGTTTCTCGAACCCCTCGATGATCGACACGGACGCCATATCGGGCCTTCTGCAAAAAATGAACGCACGACACGGGGTCATGCGCGAGGTCACTGAAATCCGACCCGCTTGGGGCGGCGCGGTTCAGTCCATGTCCGCCATCTCGAGGATCGAACCGACAATGTCGCTGGTCGTCACGATCCCTTCCAGCTCGTTGCCCTTCAGCACCACCAGCCGCCGGATCCCCTGGCTCACCATGAGCCGCGCGACGTACTTCACATCCATCTCGGCGGGCACCGTGATCACCGGTTTCGTGCAGACATCATAGACATTCGAGAGGTCGATATCGCCCTCTTCCGCCACGATCGTCTTGAGGATGGTCGTATAGGTGATGATGCCGTAGGCATCGTGGGCGTGCTGCTTCTCCACCACCAGCGACTTGACGCCATGCTTGCGCATCAGCTGCATCGCCTCGCGCAGCGGTGCCAGGGGAGACACCGTGACGACATTGGGTCTTAGAATTTCGCTTACCAGCATGTTGCTCTCCGTCAGAGTTCTTCCTTGACCTGTTCCTGGAACTGCTCGATCTGCTTGCGCCCGATACCGGCGAGATGGGCCACATCCACCGTAAAGGCCACTCCCCGCGGGTCATTGGCCAGGTCCAGCTCCCTCGAGATGCACTTGAGCACGTCCAGGGCCACCTTCTTCTCCAGCACCCACAAGAGGACCGACTGACTGCCCTCGTAGGTCATGCCGAGAAACGTCCTGCGGGCCTCGGCGCCAATCCCGCGCGCATCCATGATGGTTACGCCACCAGCGCCCGCTTCCTTGGCCGTGGCAATCGCCTGTTCCTCCAGATCATCCGAGAGGACGGCCACCAGTGCAGAAAATCGCATTGCTCACTCCTCCTGCCGCTCGTCGCGAGCGGACCAGCGTTCGTAAAGGTCCACGGCGATCGCGTAGAGCATCACCGTGACGATGGGAAATATCGACGCGAACGCGATCAGACCGAAGCCGTCGATCAGTACGTTGCGATCCTCCAGGTGCGTCGCCAGGCCGATCCCCAGAGCCGTCACCAGGGGCACAGTCACCTCGGAGGTGGTCACCCCGCCAAGATCGAAGGCCAGTGCCACGATCTGCTTGGGCGCCAGGATCGTGAGCACGATCACCAGCAGGTAGCCGCCCATGATGTAGTGGTGGATGGAGTCCCCCGCCAGAATGCGGTGCACTCCGATGGTGATGCCAATGGCCACGCCCAGCGCCACCAGGATGCGGATTACATTGCCGCGCAACGAACCGCGAGCGGCCTCCTCGGCCTTCTGGCCAATCGCGATCAGCGCCGGTTCCGCCATGGTGGTCGCGAACCCGATGGAAAAGGCGAACAAATAGACCCACACGAACAGTTCGTTGGTAATCAACTGCTCGGCCATGCTCTCGCCGATCGGGAACAGGCCCAGCTTCAGCCCCACCACGAAGGCATAAAGCCCCAGCACCACCAACACGAAACCGAACATCACCCGCGGCAGATACGGGATGCGCTTGCGCAGCACGAAATACTGGAACACCACGATCACCGCGATGATCGGTGCCACGTCACGCAGCATCAGCAACAGGTCCATGCCCATCGCGGACAGCCAGTGCCGCTCGCCTGCGCCTGGCAGATCGGTTCCCGGATCCATGGCCGCTGTCTCGGCGCCGGTTGGAGCCGCGATCTCCGCTCCTGTAAACACGATGATCCCGTAGATCTGCACCGTGATCATCGGCACCATCACCGCCAGCGCCACCAACCCGAAGCCGTCGCGCAGCGGGTTACGCCCGCTTATGGAGGCCGCCAGCCCCAGGCCCAGTGCCGCCACGAGCGGCACCGTCACGATGTTCGTGGTCACCCCGCCCGAGTCGTAAGCCAAGCCCACGATCTCCTCGGGGGCGAAGAAGGTCACCAGCACCACCAGCACATAGCCGGTCAGGATGTACCAGTGCAGCGGATGTCCGAGCACCGTACGCAGGATCCCCAGCGCCACCACGGCCCCTACCGAAAGCGCGACAATCAGCCGCAGCACCATGCCCTCGATACGGCCCTCGCTGATCACCTCCGCCTGCTCCGCCACCGCGATCAGGGCCGGCTCCGCGATCACCGTCGCAAACCCGAGCGTAAAGCCGAAGGCCATCAGCAACAGCAACGATCCACGCCGCGCCAGTGCGTTGGACAGGTTCTTGCCGATGGGGAAGATCCCCATCTCCAGGCCCTGCAGGAACAAGGCCACGCCGAACACCACGATGGCCAGGCCCACCACCATCGACAGCAGGCCATCCGGCACCGAGCGCAGCACCAGCGCCTGGAACACCGCCACCACGATCACGATCGGAGCGAGGTTGCGTGCCGCATGACCCAGGGTGTGGAGAAAATTCATGCGCTCCCTAGTGTCCTTTAACAAAAGTTCGTATTTTTATCGAGGCGATCGGTTAGACGGGCGATCGACGCGATAATTTGATCGGCTGTTTTGCGCCAGATGAACGGTCGAGGCTCATCGTTGTACGTCTTCAGGTATTCGCGGATGGAGTCTTCGAGTTCGCGAGTACTGCGATGCGATTGACGCTTGATCCAGCGCTGCGAGATGAGCGCGAAGAAGCGTTCGACCAGGTTGATCCAGGACGCCGAGGTCGGCGTGAAGTGCACGTGGTAGCGCGGTCGTGCAGCGAACCAGGCCCGAACCTTTTCGGTCTTGTGGGTGCCGTAGTTGTCCAGGATGAGGTGGACGTCGAGATCGTCGGGGACCTGGCGATCGATCTCGTTGAGAAACGCCAGGAACTCCTTGGCGCGATGCCTTCTATGGAGTTTGCCGATGACCTCGCCGGTGGCCACATCCAGTGCCGCGAACAGGGTGGTCGTGCCATGGCGCAGGTAGTCATGGGTGCGGGTCTCGGGATGGCCGAACGACAACGGCAACGCCGGCTGGGACCGGTTCAGGGCCTGGATCTGGCTCTTTTCGTCGACGCACAGCACCAGGGCGCGGTCCGGTGGGTGCATGTACAGGCCCACGATATCGTGCACCTTGGCCACGAAGTGCGGATCCGTGGACAACTTGAAGGTCTCGAGCCGATGCGGCTTGAGACCGAAGGCCCGCCAAATCCGGCTGATGGCCATCGCATTGAGCCCGGTCTCCTTGGCCATCAGCGTGGTCGACCAGTGCGTCGCGTTATCCGGCTTCGACTGCAGCGTCTTGTTGATGACTTCGGTCACCTTGTCGTCATCGATCGTACGGGGACGTCCGCTTCTCGGGGCATCCGTGAGCCCTCCGATGCGTGCCTGCTCGAAGCGCTTGCGCCACTTGCTCACCGTCTCCGCCGAGACGCCAACCCGCGCGCCAATCTCCGAAGCCTTCAGGCCTCGCGTGCTCAGCAGAATCATGCGCGCGCGCTGTTGTTCCGCCGCGGGCATCTGGCGCCGCCGCAGCCAGCTCTCGAGCTCGTCGCGTTCGGCTTCACTGATCGTCAACGTCTTGATCGGTCGTCCCATTCCGGTCGCCTCCCGAGTGCCTGTTATCAGGATACAGGGGGACAGTCACGGAGTCGATGAACTTTTGTTAAAGGACACTAG